>NZ_CP014544.1:0-300000 GCF_001586255.1 Zhongshania aliphaticivorans | reverse complement strand
TTAAGCTTTATCATTGCCATCACGCTGTGAAAACCAGCAATGTCGGCGAAATTAGCATTCAGTTCGGTCATCAAAAATCGCCGATTTCGCAGCCCAGTTAACTCATCGCGGTAGAGTAAACTTTGATAGCGAGCTACAGCCCGCTCTTGCTCATTAAAAATTTGCTCGACATTACTCGACAAGCGGTTCATGGCCTGCACAACTCGGCGTAATTCCCGTGTTTGAGGTAAGCGTTTCTGCTGGGTAAAGCGATTGGCCTGAATATCATTTGCTTGGATATACACCGCTTTTAAAGGCTTAAGCAGATAATGTAAAATTAGCCACAATGTCATTAAAACGACAACAAACACCAACACAAACCACTGCGTGGTAGACACTAATCGCTCATATAAACCGGCATAAGCAAAGCCTGGATGAAGCGTAATCTCCAGCTCAGCAACAGGCACCCAACCCTTCATCACCATCGCCCGTCCAGTTGTGGAGTTAAGCCGCACGGTATCTACAAACCACTCGGGAACGCCACTGGTTGTTAGTGGCCGACGCTTTTCGAAGATTAGCCGCCCATCCGTTGCCACCAAGCGAATATCGCTGTAATAACCGCTGTCGAACACCGCATTAAATAAAGTTTCTACCGCTGCTGTATCTTCACTATTTTGGGTAGTCGACATTGAGATCGCCAGCACCGTCGCGGCATCCTGGACTGTGGACTCTAGCTGCTCCCGCAGCAGACTCGTCGACTGCCGCAAGCTGTCTATACTTATAATCGCCAACAACAACACAAAGCCAATGGATACCAGAACGGCAATTTGCCTGAACAAGGTCATTTCGCACCATCCTGAAGAGTTTCTAACAATTGCGTCCACTTACTATTCTTTACTTTGCTTGTTGGCACTTTTGTTCCTAAACCAGCACTTGAATCAGTCAAAAAGAACGAACGCGCATTGAAACTATAAACAGGCACCAAATCTGCTCGTTCGGAAGCGGGCAATAAATGCGGATTATAATTATCTAAAACAAGAGGGATGCTCTCTGGGCTTTCGAAATACGTGAGCACCATATGGGCAACATTGAGTTCTGTTGCTTGAACATACGTTAAAAACAGCTTGCTTTCCGCCACGCCCACCTCACGTAAAGCGAAATATTTCGCAATGACGTAATCTTCACAATCACCCCGCATCCGCCCTATAAACTCTTCTGGTGTTGCCCAGTAATCACGCTGCTGCCAATTTTCTACATCACTCACGTATTCAAACTGATTAAAGTAGTTATTAACTCTCTCCAGTTTTTCACGCTCACTCAAATCAGCAATTTCAAACAGAATCATCTGTAAATCGAGCCCGCGCTGATAGGCAGCGTCACCGTACCGGCGTTGCAGCGCATCCAAATGATGCTGATTAACAATCGAATCAGCCAGCAAAGGTATACTAACAACAAGCAGAAAAAGCATGCGCCAAACGCAATAGCGAGTACCTATGTGTTTCTTCGAAATTGCCACCAACTTAGGCCTCAATAAACGCTAACCGGATCAATTCCTCCATTTATCACTCTGTAAACATTAACAAAGAGCATGCCGTCACGCATTACAGGCCATCACAGAAGCACAAAAAGAACACGGAACCTGCTTATTAGCGTAGTACATTCTACGCAATAATCCCCCATGCTACCGAGAGCCCTACCTCACAACAAAGCGAAATTCACCTCGGCGGTTAATCGCACGGCCATTATCGGTAGCGTTATCGGCCAAAGGCTCCTCTTCGCCGCGACCGGCGGTGTATATACGATCAGAAGATATGCCTGATTCCATTAATAATTGCTTTGTCACCTCCGCGCGTCGCTCCGACAAACGCCGATTATATGCACTAGAACCCAAACTATCGGTGTAGGTCGACACCTCGACAAGGACTTCAGGATTAGCCAGCAATGCATTAATAATGCGCTTTGCTAACACATGCGACGCCGCGGTCAACGACGCACGGTCAAATTCAAAATTCACATAATAGACAGACGTAAAATCAACCTCAGCCTGCTCGCCGACCACCAGTGTTACCGTTGCCACCCCAGTGGCTTGGCCGTCGTCGATAACATAGGTGAAGGTATCTCTACCAAGAAAGCCTTCAACAGGGCGATATACAAAACTATTAGCGGCACGCATCGCCAACTGTCCGAACTTTGGCTGGGAAAACGTTTTGATACGCAGCTGATCGCCATCGCTATCGCGATCATTTGCCAGCAACGACGCATGGCTGATCTCAACAATATCACCCGCTTTAACCGCCACAGAGTCATTTACCCCCTGCGGTGGATTATTGCCGACCTGCGCAAGTGGTCCACTAACGACCTTGGCCTGCCCAACAGCACAACCATATTCATTAACACTGGCACCGCTAAGACTATTGTCACAGTGATCGCTCTGATCCGTTTCCGTATCGGCATCCACATTATCTTTAAGAGGCAAGCGATCTCGGCCTTTAGCGACAAGACGGGCAACAAGGAAATTATTCTCGTCGACAGTAGGCTTGAGCCCTAACCCCTCGAACAGCCGCCCGGTGCCTTCTAAAATACGGAAGCGTGCCGCAAACGAATCAAAATAAGCGCTAATATAGGCATTTTGTGCACTATTTAGCTCATTTTTGGCATCGAGCAGGTTAATCAGATCACGCTGACCGATAAAAAACTCTTCCTGATAGGAAACCATGGTCTTCTGAGACTGAATAACATGCTCACGCAAATAGCCCAGCTGCTCCTGTAAAGACTGATCGCCCATCCACGCAAGTCTTAACGTATTGATAATTTGGCGACGAACGCGCACCGCATACTGCTGATGTTCATGCACTACACTGATTTTTTTCTTCTGTTCCGCTCGGTCTGCACCACCGTTGTAGAAGTTATACTCAAGCGTAAGCGCGACACTGGCCTCTTCGGTATCGCCACGGATACCATTTAAATCCTGCCCCACCTGCTGGGCCAAACGTAGATTGAGCTTGGGGTAATACTTGCTTTTAGCGCGTTTCTCATCGAACAAAGCGGCAGCAATATTTGAAGTAGCAACTGCCATCGCCGGATGCTGAACAAGTGCTAGGTCAGTCATTCCGTCGAGATTTAGCTCAGGGTGTGCAGGCAAGCTTGGTTCAACTAGGTCCACCGGTTGGATATAGCGGCCCAGAAGGTGATGCGCTTGAGTTAAGGCATCTTCTAAATTGTTGCGCTGTGAAATCAAGCCTGCGCGGGCACGTGCAACGCGCCCCTCAGTTTGTTCAAGCTGGGACCGGCGACCAGCGCCAGATTGGCTGCGTCGGGTAATTTTACTTAAGGTCTCTTCATGAGAGCGGAGGTTTTCTTGAGCAAGCTCGAGTAAACGCTGCTGTTTCATTACCTCGAGATACGCCTTAACCGCGTCTAGGGCGACATTATCCGCAGTGTCATAGAGCTGGAATAGTGCTGCGCGCATTCGCGCATCAGCCTGCTCAGAAAAATTAACCGTATCAAAACCATTAAACAGGTTTTGTGTAATAGACAACTCAGCTTGGCCACTTGAATAATTGTTTTCTTGCGCCAGTGGCGAGCTAAGCACCGTCGGTGATTCACTATCAACCCGCCCACCCGTTGCGTATAAATCAATGCTCGGCCGCCAGCCACTGCTTGCAATCGTCTGATCCTGTGTCGTTTGACGGAAAACGTGGAGCTGCTCTAACACAAGCGGATGCGCACTAATCGCATCCGCAACAAAGTCTTGAATATCCAGCGTTTGTGCTTGTCCATGTACCGCACAGACACCAAATACCCAGGCCAAACCAAATTTTCTCATCGTCAACAAAGCCTTCGTATTTAAGTAAGTATTGCTCAGGGTGCTTCCTGCACCCATTCGTCAGTGTCTGCCGAGCGTATAAAAGACATTCTCTGCGGGCACTTTACCGATTTTTCTAGACTAAAACCCTTGCGATTAAAGTTCAATCTCAAATGCGATTATCGCCTTAATCAACTGATTATCCACCTAATAATACGAACCGACCCAACATACTTACTACATTTACTGGAATCGGCTCGTCGCTTTTGAGTCATTGGCACGATTATCGTAGCGCCCACATAGGATACGTTGTTGTTACAAGGCGATTAGAACAAGCCTATAAGCTTGCCTTGATTTTCGGTACTAGACTGCACGCGGTAATCAGCCTTTCAGTATATGTCCACTGTTAGTCGCGTGACGTCAACAAGGGTAATGCAGAGCACGAACGCTCCCGCAAAGCCGACACAGGTCAGGCGCAATCTCTAACGCGTATATTTACCGAGCATTTCAACTAGCTGATCCTTTCTAAACGGCTTCAATAAATAATCATTCATACCCGCCACCAGACAACGCTCACGATCACTCGCCAGGGCATTTGCGGTCATGGCAATAACGGGCAAACCTGCCAGCGCCGGATTGAGACGAATATGCTCAGTCGCCACAATGCCATCCATTTCTGGCATTTGCATATCCATAAACACCAGGTCGAATTGCTGCTCGTTTAAACAGACCAAGGCTTCTACGCCATTGGCGGCGATATGCGTAGTACAACCGATGCTTTCTAGCATGGTATTGATAACGTACTGGTTGACCTGGTTGTCTTCCACCAGCAAAACCCTGACATCAAAATCTACTGCCAACACCGCCTCTGTCACTGATGCCAGCGCGCGATGTTCGCTTGCATCAGCCCATTGCAGGGGCAGTAGCGCAGTAAACTCCGAGCCTCGGTTCAGCTCACTTTTTACACTGATACTGCCGCCCATTAACTCGGCCAATTGGCGACTAATCGTTAAGCCTAAACCACTACCGCCGTAACGGCGCGTAGTCGTACTGTCGGCTTGGGTGAATTTTTCAAACACTTTTGCAATATGCTCAGAACTCATACCCACACCGGAGTCTTGCACCACAAAGCGAATTGGCCCACCCTTGCCGCTGTCGCAGTGCAAGGACAAGGTCACAAATCCCTCGCCAGTAAATTTCAGCGCGTTACTCAGCAAATTATTGAGTATTTGCTTTAGCCGACCTTCGTCACCATTCACATGCGCTGGCACATGACTGTCGCAATAGGCGGTAAGCTCCACGCCTTTTTCGTCAGCAAGAGCCTGAAAAGTATCAACGGTGTCACGGATACAGGTGTTTAAATCAAACACCTTGCACTCAAGCTCCAGCTTGCCCGCCTCAATTCTGGAGAAGTCGAGGATATCACTGATAACCGACAACAAAGCCTGCGACGAACGTCGCATGGTGTCGAGGCGCTCGCGCTGCAAGTCATCAGCGGGCGACTCCCGCAGTATTTCCACCAAACTCATAATGCCGTTTAAGGGGGTGCGAATTTCATGGCTCATGGTGGCCAAAAATTCAGACTTAGCTAAATTGGCACTCACTGATTCGGCGTGGGCATCACTGAGTGATTGCTGATTCTGTTCCCGCTCAATTTCGCCGCCCAGCCAATGCGCCGCCAGCTGCATAAGGTTTTTGTGAATATCGGTGAACCGCGACACAGATGAAGAGGTATGGCAAACCGTGCCAAATAACTCGCCGTGTACATAAATGGCAGCGCCAATATAACTCTCTACCCCCATGTGCTTACGGGCAGGGTGTTCTGCAAGCCCAGCTTTACTCAAATCGGGGATCAAGCGCACGCGATTCGCCGATTCCACACACGCAGAACAGAGGGTGTTGTCGAATTTGCTCAAGGTACCCGGCAGCATTTTCGAGGCGGCTCCCGCAGTAAACAAAACCTTGATCATCTCTCCTTCAAGGACGTTAATACGACCAAAATCGGTGCCGATAATATTATTCAGCAGGGCCAATAATTGCTGACACTTTTGCTCTAAGCTTAAATCAACTTGCCCCGATAAGCGGCTTAGTTTCTCTAATGCCAATTCGTAGGCCACTTGGTCATTGAGATCGACCAGCGTACCCGCCATACGCAGCGGTGCAGCGCTCTCGTCGCGCTCAATGACCTTGCCACGCATTAGCACCCAACTCGCCTCACCGCTGGGCTTGCGAATATTCACTCGTGTTTCAAAAAGACTGTCGTCCGCGCGAATATGACTGAACATGCGTTTCTCAAGAGATTTAAAGTCTTCCTCGAGAATATTCGCCAACATAAACTCCGCCACACTAAGTCCGCAGTTATCAGGATAGGCAATAATCGCTTTGAACCCTGCATTACAATCAACAACGCCCTTTGGTATCTGCCATTCCCACAAACCTAAATCTGCACTGTCTACCGCGTACTCATAAAACTCCCTAAGCCTCACGGTTTCGGCCAAAAGGGCCTCATTCGTCGCGCCCAATTCATCCGACATCAAAGTTAGTGAGCGCTGACTGCGCTCCACCACTGAGTCATAATCGGCATACGCCGCCCCCACTAGCTCTAGCAGCTTATCAATATCGACTGCGTCCCCAGTACTTGCGGCGCGCAATTGACGCTGTAACAAACGGTGCCTAGACATAGCGATCTAGTCTTCCCAAATAGTGGTAATCGTCATAGTTTGATTATGCAGTTGGCAATTACCAGTAAAGCCGTGAGGGGCAATTTCGCCATAAGAGTAAAAACCTGTGATGCTGGTCTCCGACGGCAGAACATCTTTTACCGCCTCAACTTCGTCGGCAACCATTTGCCCCATAAGCAATTTACGACCAATACAGCTGACCAGTATCGCAAGGACTTCTTGGTGATCTTTGCTTGCCTGCGCCTGTTCTGCCGACAACTCTGCACCCCGAGCGAGCTGCGCGAAGCTTGCGCTCATTAACTTGGCGCTGTAACCCTCTGGCACATCGCCGGTAAAAATCAGGCTCTTATTCGCTTCGTCTACGCCGCTAATGGTTCGCACAACGTCTTGCTTATCCTGGCCCGGCGCCCAAATGGCCAAAGGATATAACAGCGCACTCCCCGGCAAATTTGCCGCCTCGGCGCCGAGGTAATGCTTGTATAAATCCAGCGCAGGAGCGCCATCTAACTCGTAGAGTATATTTCCTTCAGAGCGCGTAATTCGGCGCGGCGGGCCAAACACTTGCCAGCCCCCCATGCTACCGCTGCGGCAGTGCACACCGCTGCCGTAAACCCCTAGGGCCAAAACCTGTAAAGCCCGTGGCGGACCATCTAAACCTACATAGCTTTCGCCAAGGCCAGGGCTGCCCCCGGCCAAACCACCCGTTAGCAATACATTATCTGGAAGGACCTCAGCAAAACCACGCACTAGTTCGCTACCATTGACCTTGATGCCATCGGACAACACAAACACCCATTTCAGGTCATCGCGTAGTAATTGGCTGGCAAGCTCGACGCCCGTATTACGATCTTCACCAAAACATACATCTGCGCTGGCAATATCGAACTCCGCCCGCTCGAAGCGCAGCGCCACCCCAGAAATACTGCCATCCAATATCTCTGCGTCGTGAATTTCACCACCACTTGAGCAGCCTATTTGACGGGCCTGCGGGTAGCGTTTACGTAAAAGTTCAGAGACATCATGGTCACGCATCACGGTTGGGGCAGCAAAATAGATCACAAGGGCGGCATCTGACATACCGCTGTCACCGCACCAGGACGTTTGCCACTTGAACAACTCTGACTTCACCATCTAGCCCCTTTTGCGGAATATAGTTATGAGCCATCATAAGCCGCCACTCAATATGACTGTATACGGTAATACCCATAACAACAAATTGGCGCGAGGATAAATACCGCCATCAGAAAGGCACAAAAAAAGGAGCCGAAGCTCCTTTTTAATGCAATCGTCGTCTCGGTTACATACCGGGAACCGTCATTGTCGGCAAGGGGGCGGTCGGCAACGTAGCGTTACACGCTTGCTCAGCGCCGGTTAAGGCCTGTTGGAAAGGCAAACAAGCCTCCCCTGCTTCTGTAGCAAAAGGCCAGCACGGGCTATCTGGCAATGCATCTGGGCTGCACGCGGCCACGTCATTGTCACTCAAAAACTGCGCTAGGCATGCGTCATTCTCATCCGAGGTAAAGCACTCGACTACCTCGATTGAAAGACCCTGCGCGAAGGGATCGCAGAGTTGGCTGCCATTCTCGCCCAAATACGATTGGCATTGTTCAAACAGTGCGCCCTGCAAAAATGCCGCACAGGCTTGGGCATCTGCGGCACAATCTTGCAGCGCCGCTAAATTTTCGTTATTAACAATGTCACCAACAAACGCGGCGCATTGCTCAGTCACACCCTCGGCCGCCAAGCTGGCGCAGAAATCATTGCCACAGCTTTGCGCATCGAAACTGCTGGGCTGACAAGCACTAAAAGCTTCAGGCTTTGGTGTTACCGTAATCGTAACGCCATCGCTGTCACTTAATTCAGCATCGCTAATAACAAGAATAAAGTTCAGCGCCGTGACATCGTCCACGTCTGGGGCGGTAAAACTTGGCTGCGCTGAATTCTGATTATCTAAGGTAACGACGGGGCCGCCATCTTGACTCCAGCTGTAGCTTAGCTCATCACTGGTATCTGGGTCGCTGCTCGCGCTGCCGTCTAGACTGACCACACTGCCCGACTCAACATTCTGATCTGCGCCAGCGTCAGCGACTGGCGGTTGATTGCTCTCACCACCGGTTTCACCACCTGTATCGCCCTCCACCTTCACCAAAACCGATACCACTGCACTATCACTAGCGCCCTGGTCATCACTTACTGTGAGCGTAAACTGCAGATTAACGGTCTCTGCTGGGCTTGGCGCAGTAAAACTCGCCACTGCCTGCCCGCCATTGACGATGCCCACTCGCTCACCGTCACCGGTTTGCAGCCAGTTATAGCTAATTTCGCCATCGGCGTCGCTGCTTGCGCTACCGTCCAAAATCACAGTGGCGCCAGGACTCACAATTTGGTCATCACCGGCTACCGCAACCGGCTTTTGATTTACCGGCGCGCTGTCGTTGTCTAACACCAGCACATTGACAATGTCGCTGCCCTGCCCGCCTTGATCATCGGTCACGGTAAAGCTGAAATACAAAATAGTGTCGGCAACCACTTCTGGTGCCACAAAACTCGCCTCGACTTTGTTAGCATCAGTGATCTGCACGGGATTGCTTTTTGCTATGCCATTACGGTCGGTGTGCTGCCACTGCATGGCAACTATGCCACCCTCGTCATCGCCAGCGACACCGGTCAGAATCACAGTTTCGCCTTCGACCAAGGTTTGGTCGTCACCTGCCGACGCAACCGGCAAGCGATTAAGCGCAGCGCCCGAGGCCACCGCCGCTTCAGTTTCGCTCAATTCTTCGGTCGCCGCGGCAACGCTAACAATATCCGCCAGACCGCAGTTCGCACGGCCACGCGCCTGCTGCACCTCACAAATATATTTCACTGCGGGGCTGTCTTCGCTCACAAATAAATCACTTACGGCAAATTGAATTTCGTTTGCGTAAGTGGCGATCAACTGCGCCGCCTCTTCTGGAATGGCAATACCATTGGCGGTATTGCGATCAACATCAAGGCTCTGCAAAAAGCGCGCGATATTAACAATAGCGGGGTATTTAGCGAGTACATCGTCGAAACTCATGCCCGCACTGTAATCGGCCCGAGCACCCGGAACTAAATCGAGCAGGGTTAGAATCGGCGCCGCCGTACTGCTGCCCAGGCTCAAGCCAGCAATACTAAAATTCACGGTTTCCGCTTCACGATAAAGAAAGCCACCGTCGATATCAGTAAAACCACTCAGGGTTCTTGTTGTCGCTTTCAAGCCCATTACTGGGCTGTCTATTAGGCGACCACTACTGGCTTCGGCTGGAACTGTGGGGCTGTTATTGGCACGCCCAGATGATGAAGTAGAACTGCCACCACAGGCAGTGATAAAAACAGCCACGAGCAATATTGCCGGGGTCAAAATTCGCATAAATAATCCTTACTTATTGTAAATATCGCCCGGCCACGTGCGCGCGCCAAGAAATGAGTTCATGCTTTTAACTGGACTGGGAAGAATAACCGAGTTGACACTAACAAGAAAACCAATTGGGGTGGTAAATCACCCCAATTTACGTTGCGGCTTATTTAATTTCCAGGCTGCGCCAGTCTACTTTGAGTTCCTGCGCCCAGTTTTTAATGACTTTATCCACTTGTGGCGCGCGCGTTTTAGTCACTTCACCGGTTTTGGGATTTTTAAAACTACGCAGTGGCCGCGGTGCCATTTTTTTACGCGGTTTTGCAGGCGCGGCGGCAGCACTGGTCTTTTTGATGCCTACCGCTGCTTTTTTAACACCCGCTTTGCGGCCACGCTTTTTAGCCGGCGGGGTATCAGCGGCAGGTTCAGCGCTTAATATAGCAACTAAATCTTCTGCACTCTGACCATATTTAGTCATAAGCGCTTGAAGCTCTGAGATGAATTTAAATTTTTGATCTAATGCTTTGTGTTCAGCTTGTAATTGCTTTTGCAGTTTTGCGATATCCATAAACACCTTTTCAATAAACATTAAAACATAAGGTCCAAACGACCATCATTTTAACACACATAAAATAGGAATTTATAAGGTAGAACTACCGGAAATCATTAGAAAAAAGCGAATAAAAATTGCGGGGAGAGCGAGGACAAAAATAATAAAGAGAGCAGCCAACTGGCTGCCCTCTAATACAGCTTATTTAATTTTTGGATTTAAACGGCCCGAGTCATATTCCATATACATGGCTTCGAGACTCATGGGTTTAATTTTAGACGCATTGCCTGCAGTGCCAAACGCTTCGTAACGGGCAATACAAATTGCCTTCATTTCTTTAATGGTTTCTTGCAAATATTTGCGCGGATCAAATTCGCTGGGATTCTGTGCCAAGAAACGACGAATAGCACCAGTAGAGGCCAAGCGCAAATCAGTATCAATATTCACTTTGCGCACGCCGTACTTAATGCCTTCGGCAATTTGTTCTACTGGTACGCCGTAGGTCTCGGGAATTTCACCGCCAAACTCATTAATAATGGCCAACCAATCTTGGGGCACACTTGAGCTACCGTGCATAACCAAATGGGTATCAGGAATACGCGCATGAATCGCTTTGATACGGTCAATTGCTAAAATATCGCCCGTGGGTGGACGGGTAAACTTGTAGGCGCCGTGGCTGGTGCCGCAGGCAATGGCCAGCGCATCAACACCCGTTTTAGCAACAAAATCAGCGGCCTCTTCTGGGTCAGTTAGCATTTGATCGTGAGACAAAATACCCTCAGCACCAACACCGTCTTCTTCGCCAGCTTGACCTGTTTCAAGCGAACCCAAGCAGCCCAACTCACCTTCAACCGACACGCCGCAGGCGTGAGCCATTTCGACTACGCGACGGGTAACGTCGACGTTGTAGTCATATTCAGCAGGGGTTTTACCGTCTTCAAGCAGCGAGCCGTCCATCATGACCGAGCTAAAACCCAACTGCATAGAGCGCTGGCAAATGGCCGGGCTGGTGCCGTGATCCTGATGCATAACCACCGGAATCTCGGGAAACTCTTCAATCGCCGCTAAAATCATATGACGCAGAAACGGCGCACCAGCGTATTTACGCGCACCAGCAGAGGCCTGCATGATAACGGGGCTATTGGTTTCACGCGCCGCTTCCATAATCGCGCGGGTTTGCTCTAAGTTATTTACATTGAACGCCGGAACGCCGTAACCGTATTCGGCAGCGTGGTCCAGCATTTGGCGTAGACTGATAAGTGCCATGGTAATTTCCTTTAAAGTTTCTAATTGTTTGCTAGATGCCGGACGGGAGACGGGAGATGCAAAAGCACAGCGTCTTACGTCTCCCGTCCAGCGTCTCCCTTAAGCTTTTGCGCGTTCTTCTAGTACTGCTACTGCCGGCAATACCTTGCCTTCTACGTATTCCAAAAAGGCGCCGCCGCCGGTAGAGATGTAAGACACTTGATCGGCGATGCCAAATTTATCGACAGCGGCAAGGGTATCACCACCTCCGGCAATGGAGAATGCCGACGACTCGGCAATTGCTCTGGCGATGTCTTCAGTGCCATCGGCGAATTGATCGAACTCAAACACGCCAACGGGACCATTCCAGATAATAGTGCCCGCTTGTTTCAGTATTTCGGCCAAACAGGCAGCAGAAACTGGGCCAATATCAAAAATCATATCGTCGTCGCCAACAAATTCAACGGGGCGCAGGGTAGCAGGCTCGTTCTCGTCAAACTTTTTACCGGTCATCACATCGCTTGGTAGCGGGATCTGACACTTTTCCATAAGGGCCTTCGCTTTGGGAATCAGGTCGTGTTCACACAGAGACTTACCCACGTTAAAGCCTGCCGCCGCCAAGAAGGTATTGGCAATACCGCCGCCAACAATCAATTGATCGACCTTATCAGACAGGGTTTCTAGCACGGTGAGTTTGGTCGAAACTTTGGAGCCACCGACTATTGCCACAAAGGGCCGAGCGGGATTAGCCAGCGCGCGCTCTAGGTTTTCTAATTCACTGGCCAGCAACGGTCCAGCACAGGCCACCGGCGCGTATTTGGCCACGCCGTGAGTAGACGCTTGGGCGCGGTGAGCGGTGCCAAAGGCGTCCATCACAAACACATCGCAAAGTGCGGCGTAGGCTTTAGACAAGGACTCTTCGTCTTTCTTCTCGCCCTTGTTAAAGCGCACGTTTTCCAGCAGCGCTAGCTGGCCATTGGCCAAGCTCACGCCGTTTTGCCAATCGCTGAGCAGCGCGACGTCTTGGCCTAAGGCCTCGCTTAAATAGTCAGCAACGGGCTTTAAAGAATACTGCTCTTCAAACTCGCCTTCGGTGGGGCGACCAAGATGAGACATAACAATGACCTGGGCACCTGCGGCCAAAGCCAATTTTAATGTTGGCAATGCGGCGCGCAAACGCGCATCAGAACTCACCACACCATCCTTGATTGGTACATTAAGATCTTCGCGAATCAGTACTCGCTTACCGCTGAGATCCACATCACTCATTTTGATGACTTTCATCTTTTGTTCCCTGCTCGTTTCGCCACGCCCGTGAAGGGCCTTACTAATAGTAAAATTTGCTGAGGCCGGTCACTTCAACCAGTGCGCCACCACATCTAACATCCGGTTTGCATAGCCCCATTCATTGTCAAACCAACTAAAAATACTCACCAAATCACCCACCACTCGGGTTTGCCCAGCATCAACAATGGCCGAACGCGAGTCGTGGTTAAAGTCACATGAAGCCAATGGTTCATCGCTATACCCGAGGATTCCCGACAATCTTCCCTCAGCCGCCATGCGCAATGCCGCGTTAACATCGTCGGCTGTTACGGTGGCCTCAAGGCTCACTGTCATTTCCATCGCAGAGACATTGTGGGTGGGAATACGCACTGCCCGCGCCGCAAAGCAGCCATCTAAGTCGGGAATAATACGACCAATACCCGCTGCTAAACCGGTGTCTACCGGAATCATCGACAAACCCGCCGCCCGCGTTTTACGCAAGTCGGTATGGTGATACGCGTCCAACACTGGCTGGTCGTTCATCGCAGAGTGAATGGTGGTAATACAGCCCGAACGCACCCCAAAAGCCTTATTGAGTACGTCGATAACCGGCACAATGCCATTGGTCGTACACGAGGCATTAGAGACAATACGCTGTTCAGGGTCCAACTCGCTGTGGTTCAAACCATAAACAATCGTCGGTGTGCCTGCTTCGCCGGGTTGCGACAACAGCACATGACGCGCGCCCTGCACAATATGCGCCTCAAGGTCGTCGTAGCGACTCACCACCCCCGAGCACTCCAGCACCACGTCAATATTGTGACGGGTCCAGTCGAGCTTACTGATCTCTTCATGGTGGCTTACCGCAATCACATCGTCGTTGACCAACAAACTGCCGTGACGGTATTCCACCTTACCCATAAAACGACCGTGGGTGCTGTCGTAGCGGGTGAGGTGGGCAATCGTTGCCAGGTCAGCCGGTTCATTAATGGCGACAATCTGCATGGTTTCACGCAGCGGTGATTCATATAGGGCGCGCAGTACGCAGCGCCCTATGCGGCCGTATCCGTTTATGGCCAGTCGCAACATTAGGCTAGGCAATCCTCAACAGCTTCAACAACCGCTTCGGTGGTAATGCCAAAATACTCAAACAGAGCTTCGGCTGGAGCGGACTCACCAAAGCTGTCCATGCCAACAATACGACCATCCAGACCAACGTATTTATACCAGTAGTCGCGGTGTGCCGCTTCCACTGCCACCCGAGCGGGAATATGGCTAGGCAATACTGACTCGCGGTAATCTCCGTCTTGGCTGTCGAACACATCGGTCGAGGGCATGGAGACAACGCGAATCTTTTTGCCCTTAGCAGCGAGAGCCTGCTGAGCCGCCATCGCCAATTTTACTTCTGAACCGGTGGCAATAATAATGGCTTCAGCCTCGCCTTCGCAGTCGCTCAACACATAAGCGCCACGAGCGACATTGGCCAGTTGCTCGGCGTCACGCTGCTGGTGTGGCAATGCTTGGCGAGTAAAAATTAAGGCGCTAGGGCCGTCAACACGCTCAAGAGCAGACTTCCATGCTACTGCAGATTCAACCATGTCGCAGGGCCGCCACAGTGACATATTCGGTGTACCGCGCAGGCTGGCGATTTGCTCAATGGGCTGGTGGGTTGGGCCGTCTTCGCCCAGACCGATGGAGTCGTGAGTGTAAACATGAATCACCCGCTGGCCCATAATGGCGGCCATGCGCACGGCGTTGCGGGCGTATTCCATAAACACGAGGAAAGTTGCGCCGTAATTGATGAAACCGCCGTGCAAGGCAATACCGTTCATCATTGCCGACATACCAAACTCGCGAACACCGTAGTGCAGGTAGTTGCCGCTGGCGTCTTTAGCGCTAATTGGCTTGGCGCCGCTCCACATGGTTAGGTTGGAGCCGGCCAAATCGGCTGAACCGCCCAGAATTTCAGGCAACATTGCGCCATAGGCTTCAATGCACAGCTGTGAGGCTTTGCGGGTAGCCACTTCTTTGGCGTCGGCCTGACACTGGGCAATAAAAGCAGTGGCTTTTTCGGCAAAGTCGGCGGGCAAATCACCCTTAACACGACGACTAAGATCCGCTGCCAATTCTGGGTATTCGGCTGCATACTTGGCAAAGGCTTCGTCCCAAGCCGCTTCTGCCGCTTTGCCCTTTTCCTGGGCATTCCATCCTTCATAAATTTCTTCAGGAATCTCGAAGGGACCGTGAGCCCAACCGAGGCTTTCGCGAGTCAGGGCAATTTCGGCATCGCCGAGCGGTGCGCCGTGGCACTCTTCTTTACCTTGCTTGTTTGGCGAGCCTTTACCGATCACCGTTTTGCAACAGATCAAGGTAGGCTTGTCGCTTTCGTCGCGGGCGGCATCAATTGCGCGGGCGATCTCTGCACTATTGTGGCCGTCAACATCGGCAATAACATGCCAGCCATAGGCTTCGAAACGCGCGGGGGTATCGTCGGTAAACCAACCCTCTACTTCGCCGTCGATAGAAATACCGTTGTCATCATAAAAGGCGATCAACTTGCCCAAACCGAGCGTCCCGGCCAGCGAGCACACTTCGTGACTGATGCCTTCCATCATGCAACCATCACCCATAAAGGTGTAGGTGTAGTGATCCACAATCTTGTGGCCGTCGCGGTTAAACTGCGCTGCCAGGATCTTCTCGGCTGCGGCCATGCCCACAGCATTGGCCAAACCTTGGCCTAATGGGCCAGTGGTGGTTTCTACGCCGGGGGTGTAGCCGTATTCTGGGTGGCCGGGGGTACGACTGTGCAACTGGCGGAATTGCTGCAGATCTTCAATACTCAGGTCATAGCCAGTAAGGTGCAATAGCGAATAGATCAACATCGAGCCGTGACCGTTAGACAGTACAAAGCGGTCCCGGTTAGCCCACTCAGGGTTGTTTGGGTTGTGCTGTAAATAGTCGCGCCACAGAACTTCGGCAATATCGGCCATACCCATTGGTGCACCGGGGTGGCCGGACTTGGCTTTTTGAACGGCATCCATACTTAAGGCGCGAATGGCATTGGCGAGATCACTACGTGAGGGCATCGGTGGCTCCTAGATCTGAGTGGTGACTTAAGCGCTAATTGAAGTGCTAACTTAAGCGGCAGTATAAAGAGGCGGTATTTTCCCCTACCGGCGCCCAGACAGCAAATGGCAGAACCGTAAAAATGGCCATTTTACTTGCACCGCGCGCAGCTGACGGCGAAAATCATCGGCTCAAGGAACGATTCAGGTCGCAAACTTCATGTTTAACAATATATTGATGGTGTGCATCGGCAATATTTGCCGCAGCCCCACCGCCGAATACCTGCTCAAACACAAGCTCGCCCACAAGCCAGGCCTGACCATACACTCGGCCGGACTCGGTGCCCTAGTCGACAAACCAATAGACCCAAGTGCGGGCCAATTGCTCAGCGCCAATGGTGTCGACGCCAGCGGCCATGCAGCACGGCAAGTGACCGCCGAGCTGTTATTAAAAGCAGATTTAATTCTGGTGATGGAACAGCGCCACGTCAAAGGCATTACCGAACTCGCCCCCCAAGTGAGCGGCAAGACCTTTCTACTGGGCAAATGGTCGCAAAATCAGGCCGTACCCGACCCCTACCGCAAGAGTATGGAAGCCTTTGAACACGTTTACGGTCAAATTGACCAATTTACCAACGATTGGCTGAAGTATCTTTAAGCAAGCCAGACGCCAGAGAAATCTATATCAATATATTTTGATATAGATTGAAAGCCTGCTACACTGCGCGGCATGAACACTGCCAGCCAGCCACTCACCGCGATTTCTGCGAGCAACGACCAACTATTGCAACTCTGCAAAGCGGGTAGCGATATGCTGCGCCTGCAGGTTCTGCGGGTACTGAGTCGCGACGCTTACTCGGTGCAGGAGCTTTGCCATATTCTCGATTGTCGACAGTCGGGTATGAGTCATCATCTTAAAACCCTAACGGCGGCAGGTTTAATTACCAAGCGCCGCGAGGGCAATAGCTTGTTTTATCGCCGCAGCTACGCTGCCGCGCTCGCCGATTTAGCACCGCTGCACGATGCCCTGCAAAGCAGCGCCGACCTTATTCAATTAGATCTCGATCAGCAGCAGCGTTTAGCCCAGGTGTACGCCGAGCGCGCCGAGCGCTGCCAAGCCTTTTTTGCCGAACACGCCAGCGAGTTTGGTCAGCAGCAAGAGCAGATGGTCGCCTTTAATGTTTACGGTCAGGGCTGCCTAGAATTATTGCGCAGCAGTCAGCCCCAAGGCGGTGAATTGGCCATAGAAATCGGCCCCGGCGAAGGCGCCTTTTTAGCCGAACTGTCACCGTATTATGCCAAGGTAGTCGCTGTAGACAGCGCCCAGGCCATGCTTAATCGTGCCGCGGATTTCGTAAACCAACACAGCCTAGAAAACGTAGAACTGGTCTTAGGCGACAGCCGCAGCCAAGAATTACAAGCCAATAGCGCAGACTGCGTGGTGTGCAATATGGTCTTACACCATGTACCGTCACCCGCTGATATATTTAAAGACGCCGCCCGCCTGTTAAAGCCCGGCGGCTTATTTTGTGTCAGCGATTTATGCCGCCACGACCAAAGCTGGGCCAGAGAGGCCTGCGGCGACATGTGGCTCGGCTTTGAACCCGATGACCTAACAGAGTGGGCGACGGCCAGCGGCTTACAAGACGGCGCCGCAGCCTATTTGGCGCAGCTCAATGGCTTTCGCGTGCAAGTTAGACAATTTATTAAAACTGAATCCCATCTTTTACACACCACGAACCCCAACGCCTAAAACCGCGTCGGTAATTAGCAGAGGACTTTTGCAAACATGTCTGAATACAGTATTTTTACCTCAGAGTCGGTGTCTGAAGGGCATCCAGATAAAATGGCCGATCAGATTTCTGACGCGGTCCTCGATGCGATTATCGCCCGCGATAAACACGCCCGTGTTGCCGTAGAAACCCTGGTTAAAACCGGCATGGCGATTGTTGCCGGTGAAGTAACCACATCATGCTACGTCGACCTAGAAGATATTATTCGCGACGTGATCACAGGCATTGGCTACAACAGCTCTGACGTCGGTTTCGACGGCGCCAGCTGCGCAGTTTTAAACGCCATCGGCAAACAGTCAGTCGACATTAACCAAGGTGTCGACCGCGCCCGCCCAGAAGATCAAGGCGCTGGCGACCAAGGTCTAATGTTCGGCTACGCCACCAATGAAACACCGTCGTTAATGCCTGCGCCGCTGTTTTACTCACACCGCTTAGTAGAGCGTCAGGCTTACTTGCGCAAGAACGGTGTATTACCGTGGCTGCGCCCCGACGCTAAAAGTCAGGTTACCCTGCGCTATGAAAATGGCCTGCCCGTTGCCGTAGACGCGGTTGTACTGTCTACCCAGCACAACCCCGAAATCTCGCAAAAAGACCTGCAAGAAGCCGTGCGCGAAGAAATTATTAAAAACGTGATTCCCGCTGAGCTACTTCACGCTGGCACCCAATACCATATCAACCCCACGGGCAAATTCGTGATTGGCGGCCCCGTTGGCGACTGCGGCCTGACTGGCCGTAAAATCATCGTAGACACCTACGGCGGCATGGCGCGTCACGGTGGCGGCGCCTTCTCGGGCAAAGACCCCTCAAAGGTTGACCGCAGCGCGGCGTATGCTGGCCGCTATGTTGCCAAAAACATCGTTGCCGCAGGTCTTGCCGACCGCTGCGAAATTCAAGTGAGCTACGCCATTGGCGTTGCCGAGCCCACCTCAATTTCCATCAACACCTTTGGCACCGGCAAAGTCAGCGACGCCAAATTGGTAGCCGCCGTACGCGAAGTATTCGACCTGCGCCCTTATGGCATCACCAAAATGCTGGACCTGGCTCACCCCATGTACCAACCCACCGCCGCCTACGGCCACTTCGGCCGCGACCCTTACGAGTTGACCTATAACTTTAAGGAAAATGGCGAACAGAAATCTGAGACTGCGACCGCGTTTAGCTGGGAGAAAACGGATCGCGCTGAAGCCTTGAAAGCAGCGCTTTGAAGCTACGTCGGGTGTCTGAGGTCGGATGTCTGACGTAAAACATGGAGTACTGCCATGGATCGGCGGAAATATCAGAAATTAATAGTTTGGCAAGAGGCTATGGATTTAGTAGTCGGGGTTTATCGCATTACCGAGCGATTACCGGCAACTGAGCGGTTTGGTCTTTGCCAACAATTGAGGCGTGCTGCCGTGAGTATTCCCTCCAATATTGCGGAAGGTGCTGGCCGCCACAGCGACAAAGAGTTTATACGCTTTTTGAATATTGCAAATGGCTCTTTACTAGAAGTAGAAACACAGCTGCTCATTGCACTGCAATTACAGTACATAGAAGAAATTAGTGAGCTACAGAATAGCATCGACAAAATTTTTGCCATGCTCAGTAGCTTAAAGCGCAAATTAAAAACTGAGTACTAGCGTCTTTTCGTCAGACTTCCGACACCAGACGCCCGACTACGAATACATATAGAGGTATAAACTATGAACGCATCATCAAACACCTTCACCGACTACAAAGTCGCCGACATCTCCCTTGCCGCTTGGGGCCGTAAAGAACTGAGCATCGCCGAGGGCGAGATGCCTGCACTGATGGCCATGCGCTCTAAATATGGCGCTGACAAGCCTCTGGCTGGCGCCAAGATTTTGGGCTGTATTCACATGACAATTCAAACTGGGGTTTTGATTGAAACCTTAATTGAACTCGGCGCCGAAGTGCGTTGGTCGTCGTGCAATATTTTCTCTACCCAAGACCACGCCGCTGCTGCCATTGCCGCTGCTGGTATTCCGGTGTTTGCTTGGAAGGGCGAAACTGAAGAAGAGTATGAGTGGTGCCTTGAGCAAACCATTTTAAAAGATGGCCAGCCTTGGGATGCCAATATGGTATTGGATGATGGCGGCGATTTGACTGGCCTGCTTCACCAGAAATACCCCCAGATGATGGACCGTATTCACGGCATCACGGAAGAGACCACTACGGGTGTTCACCGCCTGCAAGAGATGATGGCCAAAGGCGAATTAAAAGTGCCTGCGATCAACGTCAACGACTCGGTAACCAAGTCTAAAAACGACAACAAATACGGCTGCCGTCACAGCCTGAACGACGCGATCAAGCGCGGCACCGATCACCTGCTGTCTGGTAAGAAAGCACTGGTTATTGGCTACGGCGATGTGGGTAAGGGCTCTGCTGCATCACTGCGTCAGGAAGGCATGATTGTAAAAATCAGCGAAATCGATCCTATCTGCGCGATGCAAGCCTGCATGGACGGCTACGAAGTGGTTTCGCCTTACAACAATGGCATAAACGACGGCACTGAAGCCTGCGTAAACACCGCAGTGCTGGGCAATACCGACCTGCTGGTAACCACCACCGGCAACGTCAATGTCTGCGATTCCAATATGCTTAAAGCCCTGAAAAACGGCTGCGTAGTCTGCAACATCGGTCACTTCGACAATGAAATCGACACCGCCTTTATGCGCAAAAACTGGGAGTGGGAAGAAGTTAAACCACAGGTACACTTGGTTTACCGCAACAAGGCCGCTAACGACCACTTAATTCTGCTGTCAGAAGGTCGCTTGGTTAATCTTGGCAACGCAACGGGTCACCCCAGCCGCATCATGGATGGCTCATTTGCCAACCAAGTACTGGCGCAGATTCACCTGTACGCACTTCGCTTTGCCGACTTAGCACCAGAGCAAAAAGCCGCTGCGATTACCGTAGAAGTGCTACCCAAGAAACTAGACGAAGAAGTTGCCGCCCACATGGTTGCTGGCTTCGGCGGCGTTCTGACTCAGCTCAGCAAGACCCAAGCAGACTACATCGGCGTACCAGTTGAAGGACCGTTTAAGCCTGAGAGTTATAAATACTAAGGCGGGAGACGCTTAACGGGAGACGGAAAATGCAAAGTCTTAGCGTCTCCCGTCTAGCATCTAGCCGAGCGGCTTTAACAAATACGGAAGACGCGACGCTTCCAACACATTATCGGAATACACAATGGCTAACCGCTACAGCTTTGAATTCTTCCCCCCCAAAACCGAAGTCGGTCGGGCGAAGTTAAAAGACACCCGCAGCCAATTGGCGGCCTTAAATCCTGAATTTTTCTCAGTGACTTACGGCGCCGGTGGCTCTACCCGCGACAATACCCGCGATATCGTTTTAGAAACGAAAAAAGCCGGTTTGTCTGTTGCCCCGCACCTGTCCTTTGGTGGCGATGAGGAGTCTGAAATCCTCACGCTGCTCAATGACTACAAAGCGGCAGGCATAGATCGCATCGTTGCCCTGCGCGGTGACATTCCCTCGGGCATGGGCGCAACCCGCCAAGTCTACGCAAAAGAGCTGGTGGAGTTTATCCGCAAGCACACTGGCGACCATTTCCAATTGGAAGTGGCGGCGTATCCAGAGACCCACCCCGACGCCAAAAGCCATCAGGCAGATATTCAGTTTCTAAAAGCAAAATTGGATGCCGGTGCCAATAGCGCCATCACCCAATATTTCTTTAACGCCGATGCGTATTTTTACTTTTTAGAAGACTGTGAAAAAGCAGGCATCGACAAGCCGATTTACCCTGGCATTATGCCAATCACTAACTTTAGCAATCTAGCGCGTTTCTCCCGCAACTGCGGCGCTGAAATTCCGCGCTGGCTAGCACAAAAATTAGAAGGCTATGGCGACGACCAGCAAAGCATCATTGAATTTGGCGCTGAGTTTGTTAGCGAGCTTTGTCATATTTTGATGGAAGGCGGCGCGCCGGGAATTCATTTTTACAGCATGAATCAGGTTGAGCCGATAAAGAGTATTGCTGAAGCGGTGATGAGTTCGCATCCTGCGGGTTAACGCTTGATGCTGGACGGGAGATGGGAGACGCAAGGGCATTCGCTACGCTCATATGGATACCTGCCTACGCAGGTATGACGCTGTTGATTTCGTCACTCCTGCGAAGGCCGAGCACCGCCCCTGCGAAGGCAGGGGTCCATCCTCGCAACGGAGTGGCTAGCGAACTTTGCATCTCCCGTCTCCCGTCAAGCGTCTCGCGCCTCTAATCATCCCGCTTCTTCTGATACCGCCGATCACTCAAGCGCCGATGCACGCCCTTGCGCAGTGAGTGGAAGCTGTTTTCCAGTACATCCACGCCAACTAAAACCCCCACCACCACAAACGCTATTAGCAGTGCGGGACCGTATTTATCGAGGCCAATCATCACGCCGATGGCTGCCAACACCCAAATAGCGGCTGCCGACGTTACTCCCAAGACCATGCCGTCGCGGGACAAAATCACGCCTGCGCCGAGAAAGCCAATACCGGTAATGACCTGACCAATAACCCGCGACGGATCGGTAACCCCATTACCAACCGATACCGACATCGCAATAAAAACATAGGTGCCTAAGCAGATTAAGGCCGCCGTGCGAATACCGATTGGCTTACCACGGATTTGTCTTTCTAAACCAATAATCGCCCCAGCGACAATGGTGGTGAGTACGCCCGGCCATTTTAACGGTGCAATAGAGAACAAACTTAAATCTGCAAATTCTAAAGCCATTTTTTATACCTAAAGAAAACCAGCAAGCCGCCAGCCAAGGCCACTAAAATGCCAATAAAAATAGCAAAGGCATAATGGTTCTCGGCACCCGGAATTCCACCTACATTGATACCGAGCAAGCCGGTGGCAAATCCCAGCGGCAAAAATATTGCCGACACAATCGACAGCACATACATACGGCTGTTGGACTCTTCCGAAATCTGATTCACCAGCTCCTCTTGGCTGACTGCAGCGCGCTCGCGAATGCTGTCTAGGGTTTCAATATATTGCGCTAGGCGGTCGCCCACTTCTCTTACCCGCAAGCGCTGAGCGTCACCAAACCAGGGCAGACGTTCGGTTTGCACCCAATTCAAAGCCTCGCGCTGGGGTGCTAGATAGCGACGCAAAGCAATAGATTGCCTGCGCACCTGCCCTAGCTCACTGCGCAATTTTGCCCTACCACTGCTCAACAGTGACTCCTCTAACTCATCGACTTTGTCCTCTGCATTGTCGATTGGCCCCGCCATGCGCCGCACTAAACGATCACACAATACCGCAACAAACTCGGCGCTGGTTTCAGGACCTTCGCCCTCTTTAAAGCTGCGCACAATATCGTCCATCGACAACAGGCGGCGCTTGCGCGAGCTGATAATACGGTGTTCGTCAACACACAGGCGAACCGACACCATGTCTTCGGGGTCGGCTTCTGGGTTTAAATTCACGCCGCGCAGCGCCATAAGCAAGCCGCCATTGTGGGAGGTCGCCCGTGGTCGGGTGTCTTCAGCGACCAGTGCAGCGATCGCGATGTCATCTAAGCCACTGTGTTCTTCTAGCCACTTCAGCGTACCAGGCTTACTGTAATCAAAATGCAGCCACAGCAAACCTTGGCCCGGCTGCCATGCGTCAATTTCTGCATGGCTCATCGGCCTAGCGCCACCTTTGCCATCCAGCAACATCCCGTAAACTAAAAAGTCATCCATACTGGGTATCTCATTATTCGCTCTTGTCATCGATAATCGCACAACAGGTCACCGCCTAACAATGCGGCTGTCATAAATGTCGCACAGCAATAGTGCAATAAAAATAACACTACAAGGATAGCTCATGAAAATTGGTGTTTGCCTTCCCTATATGCAGCGCGGAATTCGTCGCCAAGATTTTAAAGACTGGTGTCGCATCATTGACCAAGGCCCATTCCACAGCCTGTCTTGCGGTGAACGTATTACCGGTCACAGCTATGAGATGCGCAATATCCTCGCTTTTGCCGCCGCATCTACCGAGCGCGTTAGAATTATTCCGGCGCTTTACGTACTGCCGATGCACAGCGCCGTGCAGGCTGCCAAAGAAATCGCCACCCTCGACATTCTCTCTGAAGGCCGCGTTACCCTGACGGTGGGCGTAGGCGGCCGCGAGAAAGACTACGAAGCCCTTGGCGCGAGTATGGCAAACCGCTTTCAACGCATGGACGATCAAATCGCCACCATGAAGAAAATCTGGCGCGGTGAGTTATTAGAGGGTTTTGAAGAAATCGGCCCCACCCCTATTCAGGCCGGTGGCCCACCGATATTAGTTGGCGCCATGGGCCCCAAAAGTATTCAGCGGGTATCTAAGTGGGCAGACGGTCTCTACGGCTTTGCAATGGACGGCAATGCGGATCTCATAAACCACTTTTTCACCTCTGCCGACACCGCTTGGGCAAACGCTGAGCGCGAACAAAAGCCTTATCGGCTTGGTGGCTTTTGGTACTCCCTAGCCGACGGCGCCCAAGGAAATCTTGAGCAATACGTTTTCGATTATTTAAAAACCTTTGGCGAACCGGAGGCCCGCAAGGTCGCCAAAACAATGACCATGCATGACCCTATGGCCATTAAAGATGGCATTGCGGCCATCGAGGCCCTTGGCTGCGATGAAATTCAGCTCGTGCCAGCAACGGCCGACGTTGCTGAGGTAGATCGCTTGGCGAATATGCTGGCCGGGCGATAAATAGCTGGACAGAAGGCGCGCGCCTCCACTCCGGCACGTTACTTCGCATTAAGCGGCTGGAAATAGCCGCTTCGTTGCTGAGATAGACTCCTGCCTTCGCAGGAGTGACGAAATTAATACGCTGCCGCGTTTAAACGGATAGCTTTCGCGCAGGTGTGGCCCAAGTATATTACACTGCAGTGCAGTGCCCGCCCCCACAATAACTCCCGCGTCGCCCCTGCGAAGGCAGGGGCCCATCCCAGCAACGAAGCCGGTATCACTCTGCGCTTAAGACAAACTAATACACCAAGACCGACCACTACACGGCCGACCCCATTAAACATTCCGCAAAAGCAATACTCTGCCACGCTTAAACGGATGGCTGTCTACGCAGGTATGACCCAAATAAATCACTTTGCAGTGCCGATCACCCTCCCACAAAAACCCAGGCGTCGCCCCTGCGAAGGCAGGGGCCCATCCCAGAAACGAAGCCGGTATCACTCTGCGCTTAAGACAAACTAATAAATCAAGGCCAACCACTACACGACCAACCCCATTAGACATTCCGCAAAAGCAATACTCTGCGACGCTTAAACGGATAGCTGTCTGCGCAGGTATGACGTGCCGATCACGCTCCCACAAAGACTCCAGCGTCGCCCCTGCGGAGGCAGGGGCCCATCCCAGCAACGAAGCCGGTATCATTCTGCACTTAAGGCAAACTAATACATGAAGGCCAACCACTACACGGCCAACCCCATTAGACATTCCGCAAAAGCAATACTCTACCGCGTTTAAACGGATAGCTTTCTGCGCAGGTATGACCCAAGTAAATTACACTGCAGTGCAGTGCCCGCTCCCACAAAAACTCCCAGTCGCCCCTGCGAAGGCAGGGGCCCATCCCAGCAACGAAGTCGGTATTGCTCTGCACTTAAGACAAACTAATACACCAAGACTGCTCTAGCGTGTCTCCCGCCAAGCCTTAAGCAGCTCACATCATATCTCGCTCAACATCCCGCAATCGCCGCGAGTAGCTGCGGCAGTGTTTCCACAGCCAATCTTCCTTTGCCCGGCGCGCCTTTTTCATTGCCGCACCACTGGCGTAGCCTTTAAGCTTTTTACCCGCACCCAGGGCCTGCTCTAAACGAACAACTTCGACTTTCTTGGCACGGCATGCTCGCCAGTCGGCGGCCTGAGCTGGCGCAGCAATTGTTAACACCGCGCTCAACAGCGCAATGGGGTATTTCATGGTGACCTCCTTGTCGACCTTGAACAGTTTCAAAACCAGAATCTATACGTTAAAACACTGCTACAGGTCATGCAAACACGGCTTAACTGTCTTAACGAGTGCGCCAATGGCATAATAGACCGCTGATGCCCGCTACCGGAATTTCTTGCATGAGCAGAACAGCCCTCCCCGAATTTCTTTCCAACGCCGCTGTACCCAATGAACTTCAATCAGTCATTCTTGGCCTTGCCGAGGTCAGCGTCACCATTAGCCAAGCTTTAGCAAAAGGCGCATTGGCCGGTGTGCTCGGCGCTGCCGGTGCAGAAAACGTACAGGGCGAGGACCAAAAGAAGCTCGACGTTATCGCCAATGATTTGATTAAAGAAGCCCTAGCCGCCTTACCGGCGGTTCGCGGCCTAGCCTCAGAAGAAGAGCCCGATGTGCTTGCCTGCCACACCGACGGCCAGTACCTGGTCACCTTTGACCCCTTAGATGGCTCGTCGAATATCGACATTAACAGCATGGTCGGCACCATATTCTCGGTGCTGCCCCACACTGGAAGCGCTGCGGTCACCGAGCAAGACTTTTTACAGCCGGGTCGCCAACAAGCCGCCGCAGGTTATATCTTGTACGGCCCCTCGGTCATGCTGGTATTAAGTACGGGCAATGGCGTGGCCATGTTTACCCTAGACCAAGATCAAAACCGCTACCTGCTCACCGAAGCTGACATCAGCATTCCGGTCGAGGCCAAAGAATTTTCTATCAATATGTCTAACCAGCGCCACTGGGTTGCTGGCATGCAGCACTACATTAGCGACCTGCTCCTCGGCAAAGAAGGCCCACGGGGCAAAGACTTTAATATGCGCTGGGTGGCCGCAATGGTGGCAGATGTTCACCGCATTCTGTGTCGGGGTGGCTTATTCACCTACCCCTGGGACAGCCGCAAACCAGAGCAAGCCGGTAAATTACGCCTAATGTACGAAGCCAATCCCATGGGCTTTTTGGTTGAACAGGCGGGCGGTGAAGTATGGACACCTGAAGGCAAAATTCTCGACATTCAACCCGAGCATATTCACCAGCGGGTTCCGGTTATTCTCGGCGCGGCAAGTGAAGTTAAAATTTGCGTTGACTACCACCAGCGCTGAGTTTTTTCAGCGCATCTAACGAGATTTACCACCATGCTCAGTTACCGTCACGGCTTTCACGCTGGCAACCATGCCGACGTGTTGAAACACCTAGTGCAGGTATTGTGCTTAGACTATTTACAGCAAAAGCCCACCGCGGTGTCTTATATCGATACCCATGCCGGTGCGGGCTTTTATCATTTTGCCAGCGCATTTAGCGCGCAAAATCGCGAGTTCGACAGCGGCATCGCCAAACTGCGCAGCGCCACCAGTGGCCAAGATTTTCCCGCGCCGCTACAGCGCTATCTCGAGGTCATCGACGCCTGCTGTAAAGGCGAGGCCGAAGGCTACCCCGGCTCCCCCGCTATCGCCCTGCAATTACTGCGCGAGCAAGACAAAGCCCATTTATTTGAGCTACACCCCAACGACCACGAAAATCTGCGTAAGCGCTTTCACCACAGCGCTCGCATCAACGACGCCGATGGCTTTGCCGGTCTAAAAGCCCTGCTACCGCCACCCAGCAAGCGCGCGCTGGTCTTAATTGACCCGCCGTATGAAGACAAAAACGACTATCGCAATGTCATTACTGCGCTTAAAGACAGCCAGCGCCGCTTCCCCAATGGGGTGTACGCGCTGTGGTACCCACTGATACCGCGCGATGAATCCACGGATTTAGGTCGGCGTTTAAAGGCACTGTCACCCAAGAATTACCTCCACGTAAAACTAACAGTACAAGCGCCAGCAGGCGAGCACGGCATGTTTGGCAGCGCGATGTTTGTCATTAACCCACCGTGGCAACTGGCCAATCAGCTCACAGAAGTGATGCCGATTCTCGAACAGCTACTTGGCGACGGTGAACACAGTCAATTTGAATTAAATTCAGCGACTCCATAATACTCGCCTGAAAGCCCCAGCTAAATTTTACGACCATGCCCGCCGAAACAGGCTAAAAGTTATCACCCTATAACTTTTAGCCTCAATTGCTATACAGTTCACAGACCGCAACTGCCCCACGCTCTATAACTTATAAAAAATGAAACAAGGTTATGCCCTATGACTAAAACGAATTTTCTGCAGGCAACAGCAGCGGTACTTAGCTGCGCCATACTTGCCGCATGTGGTGGCAGCAGCACAAGTAGCACCCGAAGCAGCCCGCCAGCAAATGGCGCGAGTAATAGCGACCCGGCGTTAACAACAGACATCGCCACCTTGAACGCGGGCCTCGTTTGCGGCGAACTGAGTCACCCCGCCACCGAGGTGGTATTGCTAGTGCACGGCACCTTCACCCACGGCGAAGAACAATACAACTGGAGCTACAAGCCATTATTGGAAGAACGCGGTTACGACGTTTGTATCGTCACCTACCCAGATCGCGGCCTTAATGATTTACAAACCTCCGTTGAATATATTGTGAACGCTGTGCGGCAAATTCACGCCGATACCGGCCGTAAAATTGACATGATTGGTCACAGCCAGGGCGGCTTACATCCACGCTGGGCGGTAACCTGGTGGCCCAGTTTACGCCCCATGGTAGATGACATTGTCAGCTTGGCGGCGCCCCATCACGGCACCCAAATGTCGCCCTCCGTCCTGACTGGCGCCCTGCCCCTACCCCTGCCCGCGGCGGCCTTCCAAATGGCCCAAGACTCAGCATTTATCACCGCCTTAAACAGCGGCGACGAAACACCGGGCAATATAGATTACAGCAATATTTATACAATGATGGATGAGCTAGTACAGCCCTATGAACCGGAGCCAACTGCCGCTCTGGACTTTGGCATGAGCAACCCCAGAGTCAGCAACACCCTGATTCAAGATGTGTGTACGGGGCGAATCGTCGACCACATAACCATTGGCCTCAGCGACCGCTTTACCTTTGAATTAACCTTAGATGCACTGAGCAATACTGGCCCGGCCAATGTTGAGCGCGCCGGTGGTGCCGAGCTATGCGGGCTCCTGCCACTACCAGATCAAGCGCTCTCCGCAACACTGTTAGAAGATTTTGCCAGCGTCTTTGGCAGCGAACCGGCGCAGGGCTTCCCCGACGCTCAACTAGTAAGCGAAGAACCGCCACTGCGGAGCTATGCAACAAAGCCCATACCGCGATAGTTATATGGAATTGGGCAGCGAACGAACAAAAGGCTATTCGCTGCGCTCACATGGATCCCTGCCTGCGCAGGGATGACACCAATCAATCATTCGTCACTCCTGCGCAGGCAGGAGTCTATTTCAACGACAGAGTGCGGATCAAGACTCAGCGACAAAGCTCTTGTGCTAGGCATTCAGCACCACGACCTCCGATATTTTACGTTTTGTAGCCCCTTCATATACTGCGCGACTTCAAAACGTCTTGCGCACTTCAACACCGTAGAAGCGCGGCTCGCCCAACACCCGCGCAAAGGTACCCAAGGATTCACCGGTAGCAACTGCGCCAATGTCATAGCGCTCATCCGTTAGGTTTTTAACATAGGCGGCAATGCTCAGGTCATCATTTATATTGGTCCAGCTCAGACGCGCATCAAGCAATATATAATCATCGGCATAGACTGCACCGGGATTTGTTTTAGTCACCTCCCAAGAACCGTCATCAAAGCCCATATAGGTCTCGCCTTTATAGCTAAGGTCGAAGCGCGGAACAATTAAGCCAATATCGCTAACGATGGTGTATTGCACACCCAAGGAGGCAGACTGACGGGGCGACACGGCAAACTCTTCATCACTGCGATCCAGCACCACTTTTTCGCCGCTGACGGCCAGTGGCGTTAACGCGACATCGTCAAACTCCAAAAACTTATAGTTATTATTACTGTAGGTTAGCGACACCAACATTTCCGGGCTCGGCAGCCATAAAATCTCAATCTCGCCACCTTCAATCATCGACTTGCCGGCATTCTGAGAGGTCACCACCAAGCTATTGGCCGAGTCCAAACCCACGGTGATTAGCTGCATATTTTCAAAGGTCATTGAATACAGTGCAACGTTTACGCGTAGTGAATGCTCTAGTGCATCGACCTTAAAACCAATCTCCCTGTTTTCCAGTGACTCAGGCTCCACCACTAACAAACCATCTACGCCGCTGGGCTCGTGAAAACCGGATTTAAAACCATTACTCAAGGTAGCGTAGGCCATACCCGAGCTGATAAAACTGCCATCTAACCAGGCATCAGGCACCAACCAAGAGCCCGAGGCCATTGGTGTAAACTCTTTAAAAGTACTATCCATATAATCGCGAACCGGCGCCCCCAGAGGTGAGCCAACTTCGCCACTGACCGATGCCTTCAAAATATTGTTAGCCAGACTGATCGGATCTTCCGCCCAAACGCCTAAATAGGTAAGTAAACCCATAGCGGGATCTAGGGTAAGGAAACGTGGATCGGCGCTCACGATATCGGTGACTGCCGCCAGGTCTGAGGTGCGGGTAATCAGTTCCGACTGCCGATCTTCCTCGGTATAGCGCCCACCGAGGGTCAGTTCAAAATGCTCATTTATGTGCCATGTCGCTTGGGTAAATATGGCGAGCGTCTCACCGTCAATATCGAAATCTTGCAATGTGTCTAAGGGCACTAATGCGCCGACAATTGGCGGCGCACTGCCGCCCGGCGGAATCAGTGACGCGTCGGGTACACGGCCCGCCGCAAGCTGAGCAAGATTGATCGCATCGATACCCACTAGCGGACTACTCAACAAATAACGTTCAGATTTAAACTCGTCTTGCCAGAACACGCCCGTGGCATATTCCACTGCGCCATCAAAAAATTGACCGTTTAATTGCAATTCTAGGGTTAAGGACTCTTGGTCGGCATCATCCAAGACAATGCCACGCAAAAAGGGCTCTGGGCCACCTTCGTCAGCCGTCTGCTGTGGTCCTTTTTTAATAGCATCGCGGTACCCAAGAATCGTTTTCAAACTGTGATTCTCATTCAGCTCCCAATTCAGGGTGGCGCCAAACATTAAGGTATCTTGATGCTTAATTTGATGCTGCGTTGGCCCTTGATTGGTCACTAAATCTGGCAGGCTGTCGCGATCATTGGCCTTGCAGTTATCTTGATAAGCGCTGGGATTACTGGGATCAGTATCGCCCGGCCACAATATTCCCAAGCCGTTTATGAACAAGGCGTCTTCATTAATAACCGAGCAATGATACGACGGAAACCGCTCACGCGTTTTACCCAAAAACGTCATGGTGTCTAAGGTAATTGCGTCGGAAGCCAACCAGCGAGTCTGGAATATTGCCGAGAGCCGATCTACCGATTGGTTGTTCGACGAGGACGGGTCACGCAAAAAACCATCGCGGCGATGACTGGCCAGCGCCAGCCGCGTTAAGAACTCATCACTGACCGGCATATCCAGCGCCGCGCGAACTCGCTGTTCACCGTAATTTCCCAAGGCGCCTTCAACATAACCACCGGGCTCCTCGCCCGGCTTAATTAAGGTGAATACCAGAGCGCCACCAGTATTGTTTTTACCAAACAAAGTCCCTTGGGGACCTCGCAACACCTGCACACTTTCAATATCAATGGTGTCTAAAAGCTGGCCGTCAGGGCGGGGAATAAAAATACCGTCGAGGTAAACACTGACCGAGGGATCAAAACGTGCCATTGGCGCTCGCTGGCCAATACCGCGAATAAAAATCTGCGGCGCGGTGCTGTCGTTTATCTGCAAACTCGGCACTGACTTGCTCAGCTCCGACGTGCTTAAAATACCCTGCGCACGCAAATCGTCGCCGCTGATAGCCGTCACCGCCACCGGTGTTTCTTGGATGTTTTCGGCGCGCTTTCGTGCCGTAACAAGCACTTCTTCGAGTGCAGAAGATAAGCTCCTTTTTTCGCCAACTACCTCCGCCGCATGCGGCGATGAGGAAAATACGGTGACCGCCAGGCCCAATAACACCCCACGCGAAACGTGATCCATGGCCATAAACTTACCCTCGGATTCTCTGACGAACCCATTTTATTATTTGAAATAACACGAATCTAAAGATATGTAGCGTAGCGACATAAATCTCAGAAAGAATCATCCGTTTGGATGAAGGGATGCTAAGAGCGTGGAAGTCAGACACCTAAGGGCATTCGCTACGCTCACATGGATACCTGCCTACGCAGGTATGACCTCGAATAAACATTCGTCACTCCTGCGCAAGCATAACAGCAAGCACTGTAAATTTATTTTTTCGTCACTCCTGCGAAGGCAGGAGTCTATTTATCGACGAAGTAAAAATTGCTCGGTGGTTTTGCATCTTCCGTCTCCCGCCAAGCGTTAAGCAGCCGAAAAACTAAACCACTTCCCCAGCAATAAATTCCATCGTCTTTACAGAGACATCAAAATTATCGGCATGGCCAATCATCAATGTTGTTACGTCAGACTTTTTCCAATCTTGCAGGCGTTCGCGGATTCGCTCTTTAGGACCTAGCAATGAAATCTCATCAACCAGGGCATCTGGCACGGCCTTGATGGCTTCGTCATGCTTACCGGCATACCAAAGGTCTTGCACTTTTTGTGCTTCGTCACCAAAACCCATACGACCCATTAGGTTTTTATGGAAATTGTCTTTCTTGGCTCCCATACCACCTAAATACAAGGCCATGGTCATTTTGCCTGGATACATAGCCTCTTCAAGATTATCGTTCACAATGCAATTCACCATCGCATTAATCTCGAAGCCTTCTGGCTTACTCGCCAAGCTATCGTCAAAAATATTCATACGATAGGGCGAGACAAAGATTGGCATCCAACCGTCAAATCGCTCTGCCGCCAAGGCGATGTTTTTAGGGCCTTCGGCGCCCAAAAATACCGGAATCTTTTTACGCAGTGGGTGAGTGATGCTCTTTAGCGGCTTACCTAAATGAAGATTATTGGGGCCATCATAGGGCAGCTTGTATTGCTCCCCATTTAGCGCAACTGGAGCCTCGCGGGCAATGACTTGCTGAAAAATATCCAGCCACTCGCGAGTACGCTCAAGTGGACGTTTGAAAGGTTGACCATACCAACCCTCAACAACCTGCGGACCAGAAACCCCAACCCCCAAACAAAGGCGGCCATTGGAAATATGATCCAAGGTTAGCGCCGACATTGCCGCGCACACGGGTGTTCTTGCCGAAATTTGCATGACCCCAGTACACAAGCGAATTTTACTGGTGGATACCGCAATTGCGGACAGCGGCGTAAAACAATCTGAGCCATAGGCCTCAGCGGTAAACACCGAATCAAACCCAAACGCTTCGGCTTTTTGGGCTAGTTCAATAAAACGATCGGTTGGATTTTTTTGCCAGTAGCCAAGATGTAATCCGAGTTTCATATACGCCCTCTTTTATTCTTTGATAACTACAGTTTAATTAAGAAACGACCAAAGCGTCAGACGACACACGTCTGGCGCAAGACGCAAATGCATTCGCTGCGCTCACATGGATACCTGCCTGCGCAGGTATGACGAAATGCCCGAAACACAAACGCTTCGTCGCCCCTGCGAAGGTTCGAGCGTCGCTCCTGCGGAGGCAGGGGCCCATCTCAGCAACGTAGTAAGGAATTCACCCTGCCACCACAAAGCATTCGCTGCGCTCACATGGATACCTGCCTGCGCAGGTATGACCTCATTCTGACTAATGTCTGCCACTACCGAAACCAGGACACCCTATTAACATCGGACGTCGCTCCTGCGGAGGCAGGAGCCCATCTCAGCAACGCAGTATAAAAATTAGCCCTGCTAACAAAAGCATTCGCTGCGCTCACGTGGATACCTGCCTGCGCAGGTATGACCTCGTTCTGGCTGATTTCTGCCACTACCGAAACAGGACACCCTGCTAACATCGGACGTCACCCCTGCGAAGGCAGGGGTCCATCTCAGCAACGAAGTATTAAAATTGGCGCTGCTAACAAAGGCATTCGCTGCGCTCACATGGATACCTACCTCCGCAGGTATGACCTCGTTCTGGCTAATGTCTGCCACTACCGAAACCAGGACACCCTATTAACATCGGACGTCACCCCTGCGAAGGCAGGGGTCCATCTCAGCAACGCAGTATTAAAATTAGCCCTGCTAACAAAAGCATTCGCTACGCTCACGTGGATACCTGCCTGCGCAGGTATGACCTCGTTCTGGCTAATGTCTGCCACTACCGAAACCAGGACACCCTATTAACATCGGACGTCACCCCTGCGAAGGCAGGGGCCATCTCAGCAACGCAGTATAAAAATTAGCGCTGCTTGCAAAAGCATTCGCTTCGCTCACGTGGATACCTGCCTGCGCAGGTATGACCTCTTTCGGGCTGATGTCTGCCACTACCGAAACCAGGACACCCTATTAACATCGGACGTCACCCCTGCGAAGGCAGGGGTCCATCTCAGCAACGAAGTATTAAAATTAGCGTTGCCTGCAAAGGCATTCGCTGCACTCACGTGGATACCTGCCTGCGCAGGTATGACCTTGCTCTGGTCGATACCTATCCCTGCCTACGCAGGTATGACCTTGCTCTGCATCTTGCATCTAACGCCAGTGGCTCAGCCTATTCGCTTCAATACCAGCGGCAAATCATCAACCGGCTTTGGCAGTGGCACGGTTTGCATTTTGTCGCTAAAACCATCGGCCAAGTGGAACTCATACTGACGCAGAAATTGGTGCATGAAGTTTTTCACTTGCATCAGTGCAAAGTGCATTCCGATACATTTATGGGCACCGCCGCCAAAGCCAACCCAGCTAAATGAGTGGCGTTTGTGCTCGTTACGCGGCTCCAACCAACGATCGATATCGAACTTAAGTGGCTCATCCCAGTACTCGGCCATTCGGTGGGTGTGCTGGGGAGCAAGAAAAAGAATTGTGTTAGCCGGAATTTTATAGCCACCCAACTCGCAGTCATTAATGGTGCGACGCTGCATCATCATAACGGAGGGATGAAGGCGCAAGGCTTCTTTAACGGCCACTTCCATCAGCGGCATATTTTCTAAATCTTCGTAATCGAGATAAGGTTTATCTATCGACATGGCCTCTTCGCGCAGACGCTGCTGTAACTCAGGGTTTTGGCCCAGGTGGAAAAGCATGTGGCTCAAGGCACTGGTGGTTGTATCGTGTGCGGCGAACAGCAAGAAGCTCATATGCGCGATAATATCGTCGTCCGAGAAATACTCGCCATCCTCGGTTTTTTCACGCGTAAAATAGCTAAAGGTGTCGGTGCCGTCGCCCGCACGACGCTCTTCGATGAGCCCGCCAAAAAACTCTTTAAGGTAGCGCTCGCCAATTTTGCCTTTGCGGTGTCTGGTACCCGGCAACTCTTTGGTAACAATGCCCATCAAACCATTGGCGATATCGAGGAACGCTTTATTGAGCTTAGCGGCACGCTCGTCGCTTTCATCTAAGCCAACAAAAATCTGCGCTGCAACATCGAGCAAAATTTGCTTAATAGCCGGGAAAAATAATAATTCGCCCTGCTCGCCCCATCCGCTAATGCCTTCGGCAATCATCGGCCCCATAGTGCCGATATAGCCTTTCATAGCGTCATTCTTAAATGCCGACTGCATCATACGACGCTGAAAGCGGTGCTCTTCATGATCGCGAAGCAGCAGTGCACCTTTATAGAAGCGCCCCAACGAACCCATATAGCCCATTTCAGCAGAGAAGTTTTTATCCCTGTCGAGCATTATTTCCTTATAAAGATCTGGCCCAATCAACAGTGCGCCGCGGAAACCCGCCAAGCCGAAGCGGCTAACATTGCCGTATTGTTGATACTGGCGATCGATGGTGCCGTACAAGTCCTTCACCAGCTGAAATGTCTGACCAATAATAGGTAAGCCGAAAGAACCTGGAATATGGTCCAGTTTCTCGTTATTTTTGCATTCTTTATAGCTTGGGTTTACTGCCGCAGTCATATTCAGCCCTCCGAAGGGGGATTATCGTGATGTTATTTGCGATCAATCATAGGCTCGAGCCACATACATATCAAGCGTCCGATATGAAATATTCGTCATATTCGGTATATTATCCCTGCCACAGTCATTTCCACCGGCCAACACCAGATAATAAGGGTTACCAATTGAGGAAAGTAGACCACGATATCCGCCGCGCAGAAGTCGCTGGCGCCGCTGCAAAACTCATTGCAAACAAGGGCTTAGAAGCGCTTACTACAAGGGCCTTAGCTAAGGAGCTAAGCTGCTCCATTGGTGTGCTGTCCCATTATTTCAGTAGCAAAGAAGAGATAGTCATCGCCGCCTTCCGCTGGGCAGATCAGCGGATCGACCTGCGAATGCAAGAAGCCATAGCCTACGAAAGCCCCAATATCGACTCGTTTGTGCCCGTTATTAAAGCTGGTCTACCGCTGGATGAGGAATCTGACCTAGAGTGGCGGGTGCGCCTGAACCTGCACACCTTCGCCCTCACCCACAAAGACAGCCTTGAAGCCGAACGCGACAAAAACAACCAGTTTCGGGAATTAATGGCGGTAATGATCGCCAATATGCAGACCAGCGGCCACGTGCGCAACGATATCAGCGCCAGCGACATCACCAGCATCGCCTTTGACCTCGTTAATGGCATGGCCAAAAACCTGTTGATGTGCCCCTTTGAAGAACGCGAGGCCAAAGCGGAATATTTGTTTAGGCTTATTGCCGTATTGAAAGGCCCATCGGCGTAAGGATTTGAACATGATTTCAAGGAGCATTCGCTAACGCTCACATGGATCCCTGCCTACGCAGGGATGACAGCAAGTGGTACAAACCGGTCACATGGCCCCCTGCCTGCGCAGGGATGACGCTCGAATCAAAATACGTCGCCCCTGCGAAGGCAGGGGGTCCATCTCGGGTACGAAGAAGGGGTTTCACGCAGCCATCGCGAAGTATTCGCTAACGCTCACATGGATCCCTGCCTCCGCAGGGATGACAGCAAATGGTACAAACCGGTCACATGGCCCCCTGCCTGCGCAGGAATGACGCTCGCATAAAAATCGTCGCCCCTGCGAAGGCAGGGGCCCATCTCAGCAACGAAGTGAATTCATACTTCACACCCCGCCGCCCTCACGCATTTCGCTACTTAGACTTAGCAATCACCTCATTCGCGTACCAAGCCATCATGCCTATTTTCTCTTCAACGGTTTTATCATCTGCTTCAGAGGCATAGACATCGCGGAACGCAACCAGCACTTCATTTACACCGATGTCTTCAAGACGTTTTATCCCATCAGCGCTATAGGCTTCCGCCGTCATCGCTTGAAACTCAAAAGGCAGGTGATCGCGACCGTACTCTTTGCGGAAGTCATTAATTTTATCGATCATTTCCTTAATAGACTCAAGCTCGCCACCAGCCGCAATCCAACCATCGCCTAATCGCGCTGCGCGGCGCAATGCTGGAATGGAATGGCCGCCGACCAGTATCGGCGGGCGCACAGTGGGTACCGGGCATAGCTTTATGGCGGGAAGATCGAACATATCCCCCTTATAGCCAAAGTACTCACCGCTCATCAGGCCATTGATGATCTCAATCATTTCGTCCATGCGCTTGCCACGTTTTTCCCACGCGACATTAGTCACTTCAAAATCTTCTGCCCACGGGCTAATACCCACGCCGTAGGTAAAGCGATTGCCGCTCAACACCGCCAAGGTCGACAAAGACTTAGCAATTAAGGCTGGCTCGTGCACCGCAAGCTTATGCACCGAGGTAGAGAAGCGAATAGTGCTGGTCATTGCCGCCAAATGCGCCGTAAGTAAAAACGGCTCCATAAATGGCACCCCGTCTAAAAACTCGCGGCTGCCATCAGCGTTGTAAGGGTATTTGGAACTCGCCTCTTTCGGGTAGCAAATACTGTCGGGCATGGTAATGGTATCAAAGCCCAGCCGCTCGGCTTCTAAGGTCAGGGGCGCATACTGCTCCTGCGGGCACATACTGTGGTGGTAGGCAAACTTCATCGCTAATCCCTTCCCCTGTCATTATTGTCATAGGCCAACCCAACTGAGTCAGCAGCAACCACATTAATACAAAGATTCGGTTGCCGCCTCACCCAAATGGCGCAGCAAATTGACGATTACGGTCTATGCTAATAGTAAGTTTAATGCAGGGAAGCGCAGGGCTTTAAACCGTAACATTGCCTCTAACACGGTTTATATGGTTCGATTTTTTGCTAAGATAACCAACAACTTAGAATAATTCAGACAAACAAAACACAATGGTAACACCATGAATGTGAGCACCATAAAAGACAGCCGCAGCGTGCGCACCCGCGAAGCACTTATTCGCACCGCCGAACTCTTATTTGCTGAGCAAGGCTACGAAGCGGTGTCAGTCAATACCATCACCCGCGAAGCCAACCAAAACAACCGCAACGCCGTGCAATACCATTTTGGCAACAAAACCGGCCTGCTACAGGCTATTTTTGATAAACACAGCCCCGGCGTAGCCGCTAAGCGCGCCGATTTAATCGACGCCTTACTCGCCACCACCCAGCCCGTGGCTCGCTTGCTGGCCACCGCCATCGTCGAACCACTCCTAGACAAACTCACCGACCCCGACGGGGGCGAGGCCTATATACACATTAGCGCTGAGCTTATTGCCAGCAATACCTTGGGCTACAGCCTGCCACACGCACACCCACTGCAAATACCCAGAGAAACCAAACTGGCCAAACTGGCCGCCAAGCAGCTAACTCATCTGCCACCGGAAGTAGGCCAGCAACGCATTCTCATGATGAATGTTCTCGCTTTTCACGGCATCTCTGACCATGCGCGGGTGCGTAAAAACCGGCAATTAGACCCAATGATACGCGACACCGACTTTATGGCCAGCAATCTCATCGACAGCATTACGGCAATGCTCGAGACCCCGCCATCGCCCAACACCCTGCAAATACTCGAGCAACGCCAAGGCAAATAGCTCACAATGAACGCCCACACGGAGTAACAAAACCGAATTTATGCGTTTTACTTTTTTAGGCACCAGCGCCGGCACGCCAACGGCGCAACGCAACGTCACCGCCCTAGCGCTGAACATAGACGACAACCGCGACTGGTATTTAATCGACTGTGGCGAAGGCACTCAGCATCGCTTACTGCATAGCCACCACTCCAGCGCCAAACTCAAAGCCATCTTTATCACCCATGTTCACGGTGACCACTGCTACGGACTGCCAGGCCTTATTGCCAGCGCCAATATGAGCGGCCGCACCGAGCCACTCACGGTCTGCGCGCCAGACGGCATAGAGCAATACGTTCGCAATACCTTTGCCCTTACCGATGTTCACAATATGCGCTTTCCCCTGAATTTTGTGCGCAGCGACCAGCCGGATTTTTATTACAACGACGGCGCCATTGAAGTGAGCGCCGTTGAAATGTCACATCGCGTTCCCTGTTTCGCTTACCAGATTACCGAAATACCGCCAACCCACATCAACGAAACCAAACTCGATGACCTTGGCGTACCTCGCGGCCCACTGTGGCACCAATTACAACAAGGTGACGATGTAACACTGGCTAACGGCAACACCCTTCGCGCCAGCGAAGTCTGCACCCCCGCCTGGCCAGCCCGCAAAATAGTCGTTGGCGGCGACAACGACCAACCCAGCCTACTGCATAAGGCACTGCTAGACTGCGACCTACTCATTCACGAAGCCACCTTCACCGAAGACGTCTTCGCCAAAGTCGGCCCGCAATACATGCACAGCACCGCCGCCATGGTTGCCAAAACCGCCACCAACACTGGGCTCCCCCACCTTATACTCACCCACTTCAGTCAACGCTATCGCAGTGGCCATTCATCTAAAAACAAACACAAAGCCCAGCACACCGTAAAAGACCTCTACAAAGAAGCCCGCGAACACTACCAGGGAAACTTGCTGCTTGCAGAAGACCTGCAAAGCTATCAACTCGAGAAAGATAAAAGCCTGAATAAGCTTTAACAGCGCAAAAGCATTCGCTACGCTCATATGGATCCCTGCCTGCGCAGGGATGACTTCGAGGGGGGGGTAGGCCTCACTATATATATTAGTCACTCCTGCGAAGCCGGACTCTGCCCCTGCGAAGGCAGGGGGTCCATCTCCGCAACGAAGTACGGAATTCACGCAGCCACCACAAAGCATTCGCTGCGCTCACATGGATCCCTGCCTTCGCAGGGAGGACTTCGAGGGGTTAGGCCTCACTATATATTCGTCACTCCTGCGGAGGCAGGAGTCTATTGCTGCAACGAAGTGCGAATTTCACGCGACCACCACGCAGCATTCGCTGCGTTCATATGGATACCTGCCTACGCAGGTATGACTTAATGCGGCACAGGGGCATGACTACAAATTATGCATTCCCCACTTCTGCGCAGGCAGGACAACAAATACTGCAAATTTAATTTATTCGTCACTCCTGCGGAGGCAGGAGTCCATCTCAGCCACGAAGTGCGGAATTCACGCAGCCACCACACAGCATTCGCTGCGTTCATATGGATCCCTGCCTACGCAGGGATGACAGCAAAATTAATCATTCGGTGACCCTAAGAGGGTATGACGACAAATACGGTAAATTTAATTACTCGTCGCCCCTGCGAAGGCAGGGGTCCATCGCAGCCACAAAGTACGGAGTTGAATGCTACCACCGAAGCATTTAATAGTGCCTACTTGCGCGACAAGCCACTCCCCCCGATACTACTGCAATGGACACACTCAGCAAAAAAATTATTCATGCCGCACAACACACCGACAATATCGCTGCGCTGTGGCTTTATGGTTCACGAGCCAGACAAGACCATCATGACCACAGCGATTATGACCTTGCTGTTGCATTCAGCAACTGGGAAAAAGACCCTCTAGAACGCCGACTCCGCCCAGAGCTTCTCGCACTAGACTGGCACACACAATTATCACTCCCAGAAGGTACGCTCAGCATTGTTGACCTAGCCACCGCACCTATTCCCTTAGCATGGAACATCCTTATTGAAGGCAAATTATTACTAGACCTATCACCCGCGCATCGCATGCGCCAAGAAGCGCGCATCATGTCACGCTGGGAACTTGACTTTGCCTACCATCAGCGGCAACGTGCATAAACACTAAACACACGCAAAAAATTTATGAGCGCCTCGAACTCTGCCTACCTATCAGCACTCGCTGAACACATAGACCAGTGCGAATACGACTTAAAATCACTGAAAGACATATTGGCTACCCGAAACTTTAGCCGACTGGAACAACACGCTGCCGAACGAACACTACAAATACTTATAGAAAGTGCGATTGGCCTAGCCAAGCATTGGACAAAGGCCACTAGTCACATAACACCCAGTGAAGCACTCACCTCCTTTAACAATCTTGCAGACCAAGGCCTAATTGAAAAATCCGACAACTGGCGCAAAATTGTTGGACTGCGGAACGTCCTTGTTCACGACTACCTCAATGTAGACAGCCAGATAGTCCAAGACATCATCGGCAAAGCCTACTTCAACGATATTTTGCGATTTGCGCGCAAAGCCATAACGGCGCTGAGCTCTTAACGGCTACTTGGATACCCGCCCCTGCCGCCGCAGGTATGACTTCGGGGGTTAGGCCTCCCTCTATACATTAGTCACTCCTGCGGAGGCAGGAGTCTATTACTGCAACGGAGTTCGGGCTTAAACGCTGCCCCACCAAGCATTCACTGCGTTCATATGGATCCCTGCCTGCGCAGGGATGACTTCGGGGGGTTAGGCCTCACTATATTAGTCACTCCTGCGGAGGCAGGAGTCTATTACTGCAACGGAGTTCGGGCTTAAACGCTGCCCCACCAAGCATTCGCTGCGCTCATATGGATCCCTGCCTGCGCAGGGATGACTTCGGGGGGGTTAGGCCTCACTATATTAGTCACTCCTGCGAAGCCGGACTCTGCCCCTGCGAAGGCAGGGGGTCCATCTCAGCCACGAAGTGCGGAATTCACGCAGCCACGACCAAGTATTCGCTACGCTCATATGGATCCCTGCCTCCGCAGGGATGACTTCTGGGGGTTAGGCCTCACTATATGTTAGTCACTCCTGCGGAGGCAGGAGTCTATTGCTGCAACGGAGTTCGGGCTTAAACGCTGCCCCACCAAGTATTCGCTGCGCTCATATGGATCCCTGCCTGCGCAGGTATGACTTCGGGGGTTAGGCCTCCCTCTATATATTAGTCACTCCTGCGGAGCCGGACTCTGCCCCTGCGAAGGCAGGGGGTCCATCTCAGCCACGAAGTGCGGAATTCACGCAGCCACCACAAAACATTCACTGCGTTCATATGGATCCCTGCCTGCGCAGGGATGACTTCGGGGGTTAGGCCTCCCTCTATATATTCGTCACTCCTGCGGAGGCAGGAGTCTATTGCTGCAACGGAGTTCGGGCTTAAACGCTGCCCCACCAAGCATTCACTGCGGTCATATGGATCCCTGCCTCCGCAGGGATGACTTAATGCGGCACAGGGGCATGACTACAAATTAAGCATTCCCCACTTCTGCGCAGGCAGGACAACAAATACGGCAAATTTAATTTATTCGTCACTCCTGCGAAGGTTCGGACTCCGCCCCTGCGAAGGCAGGGGGCCCATCTCCGCAACGAAGTGCGAATTTCACGCAGCCACCACAAAGCATTCACCGCGTTCATATGGATCCCTGCCTTCGCAGGGATGACTTAATGCGGCACAGGGGCATGACTACAAAGTAAGCATTCCCCACTTCTGCGCAGGCAGGACAACAAATACGGCAAATTTAATTTATTCGTCACTCCTGCGAAGGCAGGAGTCCATCTCCGCAACGAAGTGCGAATTTCACGCAGCCACCACAAAGCATTCGCTGCGCTCATATGGATCCCTGCCTGCGCAGGTATGACTTAATGCGGCACAGGGGCATGACTACAAATTAAGCATTCCCCACTTCTGCGCAGGCAGGACAACAAATACGGCAAATTTAATTTATTCGTCACTCCTGCGAAGGCAGGAGTCCATCTCCGCAACGAAGTGCGAATTTCACGCAGCCACCACAAAGCATTCACCGCGTTCATATGGATCCCTGCCTTCGCAGGGATGACTTAATGCGGCACAGGGGCATGACTACAAATTAAGCATTCCCCACTTCTGCGCAGGCAGGACAACAAATACGGCAAATTTAATTACTCGTCGCTCCTGCGGAGGTTCGGACTCCGCCCCTGCGAAGGCAGGGGGCCCATCTCAGCAACGAAGTGCGAATTTCACGCTGCAACCACAAAGCATTTAATAGTGCCTACTTGCACGACAAGCTACTCCCCCCGATACTACTGCAATGGACACACTCAGCAAAAAAATTATTCATGCCGCACAACACACCGACAATATCGCTGCGCTTTGGCTTTATGGCTCACGAGCCAGACAAGACCATCATGATCACAGCGATTATGACCTTGCTGTTGCATTCAGCAACTGGGAAAAAGACCCTCTAGAACGCCGACTCCGGCCGGAGCTGCTCGCGCTAGACTGGCACGTACAATTATCACTACCAGAAGATACGCTAAGCATTGTTGACCTAGCCACCGCGCCTATTCCCTTAGCATGGAGCATCCTCATTGAAGGCAAATTATTACTAGACCTATCACCCGCGCATCGCATGCGCCAAGAAGCGCGCATCATGTCACGCTGGGAACTTGACTTTGCATACCATCAGCGGCAACGTGCATAAACACTAAACACACGCAAAAAATTTATGAGCACCTCGAACTCTGCCTACCTATCAGCACTCGCTGAACACATAGACCAGTGCGAATACGATTTAAAATCACTGAAAGACATATTGGCCATCCGAAACTTTAGCCGGCTGGAACAACACGCTGCCGAACGAACACTACAAATACTTATAGAAAGTGCGATTGGCCTAGCCAAGCATTGGACAAAGGCCACTAGCCACATAACACCCAGTGAAGCACTCACCTCCTTTAACAATCTTGCAGACCAAGGCCTAATTGAAAAATCCGACAACTGGCGCAAAATTGTTGGACTGCGGAACGTCCTTGTTCACGACTACCTCAATGTAGACAGCCAGATAGTGCAGGACATCATCAGCAAAGCCTACTTCAACGATATTTTGCGATTTGCGCGCAAAGCCATAACGGCGCTGAGCTCTTAAGGGCTACTTGGATACCCGCCCTTGCCGCAGCGGGGATGAGACCAAAATAATCGTCCGTCAACCAGACGAGAGTATGACGAAAAACACAGCAAGCTAAATTGATCGTCACTCCTGCAAAGCCGGACTCTGTCACTGCGAAGGCAGGGGGTCCTTTGCAGCACCGAAGTGCGGAATTAACGTGACCACCACAAAACATTCACTGCGCTCATATGGATCCCTGCCTTCGCAGGGATGACTTAATGCGGCACAGGGGCATGACTACAAATTAAGCATTCCCCACTTCTGCGCAGGCAGGACAACAAATACTGCAAATTTAATTTATTCGTCACTCCTGCGAAGGCAGGAGTCCATCTCCGCAACGAAGTGCGAATTTCACGCAGCCACCACAAAGCATTCACCGCGTTCATATGGATCCCTGCCTGCGCAGGGATGACTTAATGCGGCACAGGGGCATGACTACAAATTAAGCATTCCCCACTTCTGCGCAGGCAGGACAACAAATACTGCAAATTTAATTTATTCGTCACTCCTGCGAAGGCAGGAGTCCATCTCCGCAACGAAGTGCGAATTTCACGCAGCCACCGCGAAGCATTCACTGCGCTCATATGGATCCCTGCCTTCGCAGGGATGACTTCGGGGGTTAGGCCTCACTATATACATTAATCACTCCTGCGAAGCCGGACTCTGCCCTTGCGAAAGCAGGGGGTCCATCTCCGCAACGAAGTGCGAATTTCACGCAGCCACCACAAAGCATTCACCGCGTTCATATGGATCCCTGCCTTCGCAGGGATGACTTAATGCGGCACAGGGGCATGACTACAAATTAAGCATTCCCCACTTCTGCGCAGGCAGGACAACAAATACTGCAAATTTAATTTATTCGTCACTCCTGCGAAGGCAGGAGTCCATCTCCGCAACGAAGTGCGAATTTCACGCAGCCACCACAAAGCATTCGCTGCGCTCATATGGATCCCTGCCTTCGCAGGGATGACTTAATTCGGCACAGGGGCATGACTACAAATTAAGCATTCCCCACTTCTGCGCAGGCAGGACAACAAATACTGCAAATTTAATTTATTCGTCACTCCTGCGAAGGCAGGAGTCCATCTCCGCAACGAAGTGCGAATTTCACGCAGCCACCACAAAGCATTCACCGCGTTGTACGACCGGTCAGAGGGGTTACACTTTAGCCCGGGCACATGGGTTACACTTCAAACTCATTGTCCGGGTCTAATAATCCGCTTTTGTCGCTCATCGAGTATGCCTAATTTCAATGTCGATACATAGGTCATCCAGCAGCCATCATCGATAGGCTCCAAGCCGATATATTCTCCCGCGAGCAAGTTGGCGACATAGATCGGTAGCTGCTTCCATTTCATATTCCCATCGGAACGCACTTTTCTGATCACGTAGTGATCGGGATAGTGAAACTCCTGTTCCTCGCCGGTATAAATTCGCGGTGACCGCGTGTAATGCTGCGCTGGTGGCGTATCGTTGAGCGCCTCATGGGGCCGGTAGTTGTTGTAACTAAACTGGTAGTGGTTAAAGGCGCGCTGCTGCGCGGATAAATCGCCTTTTGGCGGCTTGCAAACAGCGGCTTTTAAGCTTCGATGAAAGCGTTCATGGCGGCCATTTTCTTGCGGCCGACCAGGGCGTATTCGTTCAGGCATCACTCCTCGTTTTAATAACCATAGGCTGAATTGGCTAAGCCCACCGATACGCGTAGACGCAAACGGACTGCCGTTGTCTGAGCGAAGGTAGTCCGGCAAGCCATAGTCGTAAAACAGACGCTCAAATGCCGCTATGACGGGCGCTGTGTGTGTTGAGTAGAGACCCTTGCAGTCCAGCAGGTAGCGGCTGTAATTATCAAATACGGTTAAGGGATAGCAGCGCTTTTGATTGCCCAGCAGAAAGTCGCCTTTGAAATCCACACTCCAAACACGGTTTGGCTCACTTGCATGAGATAACGGCGCCGTCCTTGCCGGTGACTTATAGCGACGATTCCCGCGGTGCTTTACAAGCCCTTGGCGAGCGAAAATCTCACTCACCGTGCTGTGCGCAGGCCAGCATGAGTCTGGCTGGGTATTGCGTAAATACGCAACGACTTTACGGGGCCCCCAATCGGGAAACGCAAATTTAGTGTTTATGAGCGTCTGGGTAATCGATTCAGGCGTTTGATGCGTTTGCTGGTGTCGTGCTCGTGACCGATCGGACAAATCAGTCATGCCTTCCATTTTAAGGCGATAGACCCATTTGTGGCCCGTCTTGCGACTGATCCCGAAAGCTCTGCACAGTGCCGTCATCGAATGACGGCCTGTGAGCCAGGCTTTTAGGAAATGCTCCCGCTCGCTTACGTGGTCGGTCTTGTGCCAAGGCATGACAAACTCCTTATCGTTGTGGGATAAGAAGTGTTACCTATGTGGTCGGGCTAATCTGTAACCTATGTGACCGGTTTGTACCCGTTCATATGGATCCCTGCCTTCGCAGGGATGACAGCAAATAGGTACAAACCGGTCACATGGATACCTGCCCCTGCCTCCGCAGGTATGACACCGAATAGTCGTCCAGCGTCACTCTTGTGCAAAGCCATCTGGGTTGCCGCTCTGCCAACGCCAGGTGTCGGCCATCATTTGCTCTAGACTACGGCCAGCAACCCAATCCAGCTCCTGCTTGGCTTTATCGGCATTGGCCCAGAACGCGGGTAAATCACCACTGCGGCGGGGTGCGATTTTATACGGCACGGGTTGACCAGTGACAGCCTCAAACGCCTTTACCATATCCAACACCGACACACCTTGGCCGGTGCCTAAGTTAAAGGCGTGCAAACCCGGCTTTTCAAGCGCCAACAGTGACTGGCAGTGGCCCTCGGCCAAATCCACCACATGCAAATAATCACGTTGGCAGGTGCCGTCGGGGGTGTCGTAATCATCGCCAAATATCGCCAGCTCAGCCAATTTGCCAACGGCAACTCGGGCAATAAACGGCATTAAATTATTGGGGATGCCCTTGGGGTCCTCGCCAATCAAACCCGATTCATGGGCACCAATCGGATTAAAATACCGCAGCGCCGCAATTGCCCAGCGCGAATCCGACACACACAAATCAGCCAAAATCTGCTCAGCCATCGCCTTAGATGCGCCATAAGGGCTAGACGGCTGACCCAGCGCCATCGTTTCAACATAGGGCACAGGGGCATCTGGCCCGTACACCGTGGCAGAGGAGCTAAATACCAGTTTAAACACCCCAGCGTCAGCCATTGCCTGACACAACACCATAGTACCGTGCACATTATTCTCGTAATACCGAATGGGCTGCTCAACACTCTCGCCCACAGCCTTCAAACCGGCAAAATGAATCACCGCGTCAATCGCATGCGCAGCAAACACCGCAGCCATGGCACTGGCATCGCGAACATCGGCATTCACAAACACCGGCGCCTTGCCACAAATCGTCTCAATGCGTGGCAGCACCGCCAAATTGCTATTCACCAAATTATCAACAATCACCACCCCATAACCGGCCTTAAGCAGCTCCACAACCGTGTGACTGCCAATATACCCAGCACCGCCGGTAACAAGAATTGTTTTCATGCAACAACATCCACTGTAAAAAGCCTTATGGTAATGCAAGACAACGGGGAATAACTAACGCTTGAAGAGGAAAACCTTGGATGGGGCCAACACAACGACCTGCTATACCTACCCTAACTGCGAATACATCATTCTACACACCAACTATTTCCAGTGGAGTAGTAGATGCCAGCCTGCTATGCTATACACGTCATACGCGTATAGCATAGGAGGTTGCCATGCTTGCCATTAGATTGCCTGAAGACATCGAGGCGCGCTTAACTGCGTTAGCAGCCAAAACCGGCCGCACCAAAACGTTTTATGCCAAAGAAGCAATTCTAGAACATATAGATGATCTGGAAGATAAATACTTGGCCGCCAACCGACTAGAGAATCCTGGTAAACGCTGGACCTTGGACGATATGGAGCAGGATCTTGACGTGGAAAATTGAGTTTGACGACGCGGCAGCGAAAGAACTCCGAAAACTCGACCGAAAAGCACAACAAGAAATTCTGCGTTATTTCCGGGAACGCATTGCCACCAACGAAGACCCCCGCCGCTTTGGAAAACCACTTTCCCGCGATATGACCGGACTGTGGCGTTACCGTGTCCACAATTACCGCATAATCTGCCAAATTGAAGACGGCAGACTAGTCGTTTTAGTGCTGCGTGTTGGACATCGCAAAAATGTATACGAGTAAATAGTAACAATATCACTCATCGATCAGTACAGACCAAACTCAGACACGACCACCAAGAAGCATTCACTACGTAGCCGTTCACATGGATACCTGCCTGCGCAGGTATGACCTCATTCTGACTAATATCTGCCACTACCGAAACCAGGACACCCTATTAACATCGGACGTCGCCCCTGCGGAGGCAGGGGTCCATCTCAGCAACGAAGTATAAAAATTAGCGCTGCTAACAAAAGCATTCGCTACGCTCACGTGGATACCTGCCTACGCAGGTATGACCTCGTTCTGGTCCATACCTATCCCTGCCTACGTAGGTATGACGCCACGCTGGAGCATACCGTATCGCTCACGCGACGCTCGGGCGTCACCCCTGCGAAGGCAGGGGTCCATCTCAGCAACGAAGTATTAAAATTAGCGCTGCTAACAAAGCATTCGCTGCGCTCACATGGATACCTTCCTTCGAAGGTATGACCTCGTTCTGGTCCATACCTATCCCTGCCTACGTAGGTATGACGCCACGCTGGAGCATACCGTATCGCTCACGCGACGTTCGGGCGTCACCCCTGCGAAGGCAGGGGCCCATCTCAGCAACGCAGTATAAAAATTAGCGCTGCTAACAAAAGCATTCGCTACGCTCACGTGGATACCTGCCTACGCAGGTATGACCTCGTTCTGGTCCATACCTATCCCTGCCTACGTAGGTATGACGCCACGCTGGAGCATACCGTATCGCTCACGCGACGTTCGGGCGTCACCCCTGCGAAGGCAGGGGTCCATCTCAGCAACGGAGTATTAAAATTAGCGCTGCTAACAAAGCATTCGCTGCGCTCACATGGATACCTTCCTTCGAAGGTATGACCTCGTTCTGGTCCATACCTATCCCTGCCTACGTAGGTATGACGCCACGCTGGAGCATACCGTATCGCTCACGCGACGTTCGGGCGTCGCCCCTGCGAAGGCAGGGGTCCATCTCAGCAACGAAGTATTAAAATTAGCGCTGCTAACAAAGGCATTCGCTACGCTCACGTGGATACCTGCCTACGCAGGTATGACCTCGTTCTGGTCCATACCTATCCCTGCCTACGTAGGTATGACGCCACGCTGGAGCATACCGTATCGCTCACGCGACGTTCGGGCGTCACCCCTGCGAAGGCAGGGGTCCATCTCAGCAACGGAGTATTAAAATTAGCGCTGCTAACAAAGGCATTCGCTGCGCTCATATGGATACCTTCCTTCGAAGGTATGACACCAATTAATCATTCGTCGACCCTACGAGGGTATGACGACTAATACGGCAATTTTAATTACTCGTCACTCCTGCGAAGCCGGACTCCGCCCCTGCGAAGGCAGGGGGTCCATTGCTGCCACGGAGTTCGGGCTTAAATGCTGCCTCAATAAGCATTCGCTGCGCTACATGGATACCTTCCTACGAAGGTATGACAAAACGCCCTAAACACAAACACTTCGCCACTCCCGCGAAGGTATGACGAAATACCCTAAACACAAATATTCCGTCACTCCTGCGAAGGCCGAGCGTCGCTCCTGCGGAGGCAGGAGCCCATCTCAGCAACGGAGTCCGGATTTCACGCGACCATCACAGAGCATTCGCTGCGCTACATGGATACCTTCCTACGAAGGTATGACGAAATGCACTAAACATAAACGCCTCGTCGCCCCTGCGGAGGCAGGGGTCCATCTCAGCAACGAAGCTCAAAAATACGCTACCAGCCTATAACTAGGCCTTCGGCACCCTTCCATACCTATCTTCAAAGCGCACTATATCGTCTTCACCCAAATACGAGCCCGACTGCACTTCAATTAACTCCAGCGGAATCACCCCTGGGTTTTCCAAGGCATGCACAACCCCAACCGGAATATAGGTCGATTGGTTTTCAGTCAGCATTATCTCTTTATCACCATTGGTTACTTTGGCGGTACCCGACACCACAATCCAATGCTCGGCGCGGTGGTGATGCATTTGCACCGACAGCTTCGCCCCCGGCTTTACGGTAATCCGCTTAACCTGATAGCGCTCGCCATTGTCGATAGAGTCGTAAACACCCCACGGCCGATAAACATGACGGTGCTGCGAAACCTCACTGCGATTCTGCGCCTTTAAAGCCTCAACAATCTTTTTAACATCTTGCACCTGGTCTTTAGCGGCAACCAACACCGCATCGTTAGTTTCAACCACCACCACATTGTCTAAACCCACCGTGGCCACCAAACGGTGCTCTGCGCGAATATACGAGTTAACGGTATTGTGGCTCAGCACATCACCACTGCTCACATTGCCAGATGCGTCTTGGTCGCCAATTTCCCATAGCGACGACCACGCCCCAACATCGCTCCAACCCGCAGAGAGCGGCACCACCACCGCTTTGTCGGTTTTTTCCATCACCGCATAGTCAATAGATTCATCTGGGCAGGCCATAAAGGCATCGGCATCTATACGTAAAAAGTCTTTATCGCGCTGACGATTCGCAAAGGCCTTTTCGCAGGCAGTGTAAATATCGGGCCTAAAGGTCTTTAGCTCATTCAAATACACATCGGCGGCAAACAAGAACATACCGCTATTCCAGTAATAGCCACCCGCATCCATATAGCTCTGTGCTGTAGCAGCATCCGGCTTCTCAACAAAACGAGAAACCCCAAACGCCCCGCCCTGACCAACTACCTCAGCGCCGCGCTGAATATAACCATAGCCAGTATGCGCAGACTCGGGAACAATCCCAAAGGTCACTAAACTTCCCGCCTCAGCCTGCACCTGCGCAACGTTAACCGCCGCGTGAAACGCCGCCACATCATTAATCACGTGATCTGCCGCCATAATCAGCAACAACGGCGCTTTATCCCCTGCAGACTCAAGGGCATCAAATGCAGCTAACGCAATTGCCGGTGCCGTATTACGACCAACAGGCTCTAAAATAATAGAACTTAACTCGGCACCGAACTCCTGCGCCTGCTGTGCCACCACAAAGCGGTGCTCTTCATTGCAAATAACCGACGTACTGCCAGCACTCAAACCGTCAACCCGCGCAAGCGTGGCTTGCAGCATGGTGTCTTTTCCCACTACAGATAGAAACTGCTTGGGGAACAAACTACGACTAGAAGGCCATAAACGACTTCCGCTACCACCGGCCATAATAACTACGTGCATAGTACAACCTCTATAAAATTTAAAGCAGACATTCCTTAATATTACGCAGCATAGGTACTTGTGGAATCACGACGACTATAGATGCAGTAAATATAGAAACAAGCACAGTAAATTACCGTCCTTTAGTTTGATTATGAGGTCGCCACACTCCGCCCACGGCCAATCCCGTAATAAGCTATCCCATAAGCCTCAAGCATATCTGGGTCATACAAATTGCGACCATCAATAATAACGGGGTGTTTCAAATGCTCTTTAACAACCTCAAAATCCGGTGCTTTAAAGGCGTTCCATTCGGTACACACCACTAAGGCATCAGCGCCACGCAGGGCGGCTTCTTTGGTGCCCATTAAACTTAAATCAGCCCGAGTGCCATAAATGCGCTGTGCCTCATTCATTGCCTCGGGGTCAAAGGCCTGCACCACCGCACCAGCCGCCCACAACTTCTCCATTAGCACGCGGCTTGGCGCATCGCGCATATCGTCGGTGTTTGGCTTAAACGACAAACCCCACAAGGCAATGCGCTTACCCGCCAAATCACCGTCAAAATAGGCGTTCACATGCGCAAACAATTTATCTTTTTGGCGGTAGTTCACTTGCTCTACCGACTTCAACAAAGCGGGCACATAACCGACCTTCTCCGCCGTTTTAACCAAGGCTTGCACGTCTTTGGGGAAGCAAGACCCGCCGTAACCACAACCGGGATAAATAAAGTGGTAACCAATACGCGGGTCAGAACCAATGCCCTGGCGCACCTTTTCAATATCGGCACCTAACAATTCCGCTAGGTTTGCCATTTCATTCATAAAGCTGATTTTCGTCGCCAACATGCAATTGGCGGCGTATTTGGTTAGCTCCGCTGAGCGCACATCCATCACAATCATGCGCTCGTGATTGCGGTTAAACGGCGCATACAACTCGCGCATTTTTTCTTCTACAGCGGGGCTATCCGTACCAATCACAATCCGGTCTGGCCGCTGGCAATCGGCCACCGCCGCGCCTTCTTTCAAAAACTCGGGGTTAGACACCACGTCAAAAACCAGATCAACACCACGCTCGGCCAACACCGCCGCCACACAGGCGCTCACCTTATCGGCGGTACCCACCGGCACAGTGGATTTATCCACAATAATTTTGGGCGATTCCATATACGTCGCAATGGTCTTTGCCACTGCCAACACATACTGTAAATCGGCAGAGCCATCTTCATCGGGTGGGGTGCCCACTGCAATAAACTGTATACGGCCATGCTCAACGCCCATCGCAGCATCGGTAGTGAACTGCAAACGACCCGCCTCGTAATTACGCTGCACCAAGGGTGTTAAACCGGGTTCATAAATAGGGATAATGCCCTTTTTAAGGTTCTCGACCCGCTCGGCATTAATATCTACACACACCACATCGTGGCCAACCTCAGCCAAAACAGCGGCCTGCACAAGGCCCACATAACCAATACCGAAGACTGTAACCCTCATGGAAAATGCCTTATTAAAAAGAATTAGCTGGGCGATGCAACCACAGCTGCACCGCAAACCTTGCACCCAAAAACCGCTAACTTAGCAAAAATCCCGCTAAGGAGCGAAACCCATTGTCTCACGATTCACGCTTACCATAATAATTGTAGTTGTAGTGACTATAGCCGTAACCATAAGCATAGCTCGTCGCAGGCCGCTCAACAGCGTTCAGCACCACACCTTTAACCGCAATGCCGTTTTGCAGTAAACGCTTATGGGTCACCTCAACCTCCTTCTGCAAACTGACGCAGAATCTGGTTACCAACATTGTTGCCCCGCAATACTGCCCAACAATCGTTGCATCTGTTACCGCCATTACTGGCGGAGTATCGACAATCACCAGATCGAAATCGGCTCCGATCGTGCTAAACAAATCCTCCCCCCCTTTGCTCATCAGCAACTCAGAGGGATTTGGCGGCGCGGTGCCACGTGTGAGCACATACAAGCCATCCACTATCGTCGGTTTAATTGCAGCGTTTAATTCCATTTGGCCCGACAATACCTCAGATAAACCTGACTCCAACTGGACACCAAGCATTTTGTGCATGTGGCCGCGACGCATATCGGCATCGACAACCAGCACTTTTCTACCTGTCTGCGCAATAACCGCAGCCAAGTTACCAGAAACAAAAGACTTACCGACACCTGGACTCGGGCCAGAAATCATAATGATATTGTTATCCGCTTCCAACATGGCGAAATGCAAACTAGTGCGCAAACTTCTTAACGACTCAATTGCAATATCAGCGGGGTTAGCCGCCGCCAACAAAAGACCGTACTCTTTCTCCTTACGAGCTGCTCCCCTCCGAGACTTACCGACAATATTTAGTTTTTCTTGTTGATCAGACAACGGAATGGATGCGTAGACCGGCAAACCAACTTCCTCAAGATCAGCTACTGTCATCACCCCTCGGCGCAAGCTTTCCCGCACCACAATCAACGCAAGACCTAAGACCATACCCACACAGCCAGCCACCAATAGCACGAGGACTTTTTTAGGCTTAACTGGCGCTTTACTATTTACTATCGGCGGATCAATAACCCTAACGTTCCCCACGGTTCCCGCCCTAACAATATCCAGTTCTTGAATATTGTTAAGCATCTGGGTGTAAATTTCGGTGCTAACATCAAGATTTCGTCTCAGGCTGAACAACTCCTGCTGAGTCTCGGGAAGACTGGCCACCTTAGAGTTTAATTCCGCCTTATTGCTTTGAAGTGCATTGATTTTCTGCTGCAGCGTATCGAAACTGGGGTGACCGTGATTAAACTTACGCTCTAACTCGATTTTCTCAATCCGCAGTTTGGCTAACTCAGACTCAATCCCAACGATTTGATCAAGCAGGGCTCCGGTCTCCAGACTAATATCAACCGACCCGACCTCAACTTTGTAAAGATTAAAAGCCGCTTCATATTTTTCTAGCTCTGCCGTGATCTGAGGCAATTGGCTTTTTAGAAAGGCTAAACTTTTAGACGCCTCCTCAGAATGGCGATCGACATTTCTTCTTATAAAACTCTTAGCGACTATATCAAGAAACTGTAATGCAACATTGGGATCTTGGTGCTCAGTGGTTAACTCAATAATTCCAGTATCAAGCCCAACCTCTGTCGCATTAAGCAATGATTGATAGTAGAGAATTGCATCCAATCGATGTTGCCGACTAACCAAAAACTCAGTTCCTGCACGAGCACGAATACTGTTAACATGAACACTATACCCTGCTATATTTTTCTGCTCGTCAATGCTTCCGGTTAACACCAACTGATCATCAGAATCATAGAGTTCATACCTCCCCTCACCGAGATACCGAAGGATATGCTCACGCCCTTTTCGGAACTCCGGTACACGAAAAACATTAAAGTCAATTAGCTCGCCCCCCCAACCATAGCTCACCAACCCCAACGGGGCTTGGCTTACACTGGAGCTACTAGGATAGCCTCTCGCTAAGGCTTCACCAACGACTGGGAAATACTTCGGCACCGCCCTCAAGTCGAGAGACAGTCGCTCAATAGCCTCTTCAACTATCGTGCGACTACGCATAATTTCAATTTCTGTAGACGTTTCAGATGACGCGACCAAGGCCTTAGTCACTTCATCCATACCGGGAATAAGGCTTTTCTTGCTTTCAACCTGAATAATGACGTTTGCCTGATAAACTGGAGGAGTCACCCACAGATAAAACACACCAACACCAAGTGCAGCAATAATCGATAACACAAGCATTACGCGATAATGAGCGAGCTTTTCAATCAAGGAGCTCATATCAATCTCACTTTGCTCGACTCCCTGAGCAGTACCGTTATCTACACTATAAGAATTCATCAATTCACCAATTTAAACGCACCACAATCCACCCCAGAGTTTTCTAGGGAATCATATATAGGACAAACGCGAAAACGTCAGAAACACGCGGCGATATAAAAGACAGAATTTGATTATATATCCGGCAAGATTTGACACGCCATAAATCATCCTTGAAACCTACGCGACCCACTTCGATCAACCCAGTTGATCTAGCAACTTAAATACCAACTAAAAAGCCGCCAACGAACAACAGAAATCAAAAATATTTCTAGCCATACTATAAATACAATTCGCCAGCCTAAATGACTTTATGTAACGGCAAGTTGAAGCTCGGCAATAATAAAGGAATAAGTTGCGACATTCCACATAGCAATGCGCACAAGATTGGCCCCCTCGCACCACAAAGAGTCACAAGCTTGCAATAAAATAGATCTAAGATAGAATGCGTTCATTCTCAATATTGACGTCACCAATAAGGCCATCAGGAAAATCACAAGCTGGGAAGCAGCGCCGGGCATCAAACAAGGCGTCGAAATTCCTACTTTTACTTGGCGCAGGGATTGCAAGAGTAGATAACGTTACATCAATTATCAGCCACTAAACAAGGATGTATAATGCACCATGAATATTCCCTCAATATGTTTTAACGCCACTATCTTTAGCGCTCGGTGAATACAGCGCTGCGGAGAGAAACTGCTGTAATCCGTCCATCAGCCTCCTTCTTTTCAGTCATCTGTATATAAGTTAATGAGCAATTCATCCAAGCGCTGGTCGAAGCAGGTAATCTACTTCCCCTTTGACAACAGGGATAACGCCTACAACGAAATCAACCGAGAGCTAATAAGCTCCCTTGGCTTTCAAGTCGTGGATATCTACAAACTCCCGCGAAGCAAGCTACTGACCAAACACTATGTCATCGCTAACTGGCTAGAATCCCACTGCGTCAATAACAGCGGTGGTGTGATATGGAAAAACACCTTGAAAATCGCGGCTATGCTGCTTTTTATCATCGTATCTCGATCACGACTGATATACGTGCGACACAACCATACACCGCACGGTGCTCGCGGCCTCGCACTTCGGCTTGCAAAACTTATAGTGCGCTTGCAGGAAAAACTAGCATACGTAAAATTAAGCCACTTTCCTGAGAAAAGTGGGGAAGGCTACAAGTTCCTACCTCACCCCCTCTATCAAACCGCGCCATATAGCGAGGATGACCACCAAACCCGCTGCCGGTTTTCTATTGTCGGGTCTGTCGATCCTTACAAAAAAATAGACGAAATTCTCCAAAACTGGCCGCCGAATATCGAACTTGTCATCGCAGGAAAACCCAGCTCCAGCGAATACCACCAACAATTAGAGGCAATAGTAAGTGCCAAACAGCTCAACGTAAAATTTATTCTTAGACGGCTTTCAGACCCAGAAATGATCACACTGCTATCCGACTCCGAGGTAGTGGTTGTCGCCCACGATGGTCAGTCAGCAATCGTTTCAGGTACCTATTATCTTGCCAAAACTGCGGGCTGCCTGACTCTTTCTCGGAGAGCACACGGTCCCGCCAACTGCAAAGGAGACTATGTCTTTCAAGAACTCCGGGAACTCAGCTATATGGTGCATTCTATAGCCGATAACCGCACTACCCGTTGTAGTCGTAGGGAGGTTTTTAACGCCGCCGAACTCCATTATGGCCAAAAGCGGGTAGCTGAATTTTGGGACTCTTATCTATGTTAGCCGCAAAAGGCCGTCTAAACGAACGGCCAAGCGCCAGCAAAAGCCACGCAGCATTTATGTCGTTAGTATTACCATTTTTTGCGATGGAAGCAGTGATTGTACTTTACGTACTGATACAAGGCAGAAGCCTCTACTTTCTCACCTCAGAGCGCAGTCTTTATGCCAGTTTTGCGATAATACTCGCAGCCGCCTACATGCTAGTCAAAATTCCGCCCCGCATCCCAAAACTCATTAATATTCTGGATGTGTTATTTATTGCATACGCCTTTCTAAACCTATACTCAATGCTTCTTAGCTTTCTCGGCGGACAAATAGATATTATATTTCTAAAACAGGTGTTCTTCTTCATTTGCATGCTGTTTTTCTACCTTTATGGCCGCTTTATACCACCTCAAACCAGCACCGCAAAAAGCTCCAGCTTATTTTTTACACTAATTTTTCTACACTTAATCATAGCCATTGCAAACGGACTACAACCCGGAGCAGATCCCGGCTTCGTCGCCCTGAGTGCTCTGCTTTTATTTAGCTCAACATTTAACAAATCGCTATTACTACGTGTCATCGCCTGTGCTGCTATAGTTGTTTACCTAGCCCCCATCATATCCAACTTAAACAGAACGCTAATTGCCTGGCTACTAATTTTCCTCACTGCCACACTCTTTCAAACATCCTACCGCAACAAGCTTATACTTCTTGCTGCGATAGTTAGCGCCATATCACTAGTATTTATCTCTGCCGTAGCAATACAAGACTACAAAATTCAAAAAAGTGAAAGCCGATCTGTTGCGCGCTTAAATCAACTCGTATCCATCGCTCGTACCGGAACCACCTCCCAAAGTGTTTCTATATCAGACCGAATTCACGAAATTGAAGGCGTAAAACGCAAATTCGCGAAAGAGGGCAGTGGCGAAAACCTCCTAATGGGTTTTGGCGGCGCCGCAAGATACGACGCCCACCTAACTACCGGAGTTATATTCGGCAACCACAATGTGCACGTCGGCTTCTATTGGGAATATTTAAAACGAGGCTACCTCGGCGTTTTTCTTTTCATCATCTTCAATCTCGCAGTTCTCTATTCCGGAATTAGACAAAAAGACTGGAGCTATGCCTACCGAGGCGAAATACGATGGATTTTATTCTGGTACTACATTGCCAGTTTAATGTTCTGGTTTACTTGGGCAAATTTTTACTACACACAACCACCTGTTTGGCTCTATGTCGGAATGGTATTCGCTCGGAAAGCAAAGGTAAGTAGCGCTTACCAAAATATAGCCAAACTGCCATCGAAAAATATTTACGCACAGCACGTTAATTACTGGCAAACAAAGAAAGCCCGCTACAGATTGTAGCGAAAAGCAAGATCAATAGAATCATCGAAGTTAAGGAGTGACTGGATGTTCAGCAATGTGGCCATAATACACGACTGGTTAGTAGACAGCGGCGGCGCCGAAAAAGTAGTAGCTGCATTTTTGGATATTTTCCCAGATGCCGATCTGTATACAACAGTATGTTATATGAACGACACCCAGCTCGCCGAGCTAGGTTACGGTAAACCCGTTAATACATCTTTTATTCAAAAACTACCCTTAGCGAAGCGCTATTACAGAACGTATTTCCCGCTTATGCCTTTTGCCGTAGAGCAATTTGACCTATCCAAGTACGATCTTATTATCAGCAGCAGCTCAAGTGTGGCGAAAGGCGTAATAACTTCACCTGACAACCTACATATATGCTACTGCCACTCTCCAATGCGCTATGCGTGGGACATGCAAGGCCAGTATCTTAGAGATTCAGGTCTTGAAAAAGGCCTCACATCACTGCTCGCTCGATTCTTCTTGGCAATGGCACGTACATGGGATGTTCGCTCCTCGTTTGGTGTCGATAAATTTGTCGCTAATTCACATTTTATTGCACATCGAATCAACAAATGCTATCGCAGAGAGAGCGCGGTAATACACCCGCCGGTTGATACCCATTCGTTTAGCCTAGCGCCCGAGAAATCAGACTACTACGTCGTCTGCTGTAGGCTAGTTCCGTATAAGCGCGTAGATTTGATCGTGGAAGCCTTTAACAGAATGCCCGATAAAAAATTAATAGTGATTGGCGGGGGCCCTGAATTACAAAAGATAACAGCAATGGCTAAAAGCAACATCACTGTTGCAGGGCGCTTAGCGTTCTCGCAGCTAAAGGAACACCTAGCAAGGTCCAAAGCCTTTGTTTACGCAGCAGAAGAAGATTTCGGCATTGTTCTCGTGGAGGCATTGGCATCAGGAGCGCCCGTCATCGCTTATAGCAGAGGCGGTGCTTCCGAAATTGTCGAACACGGCAAAACTGGAATTCACTTCCATAGCCAGCGTGCTGAAGCAATCATTGAAGCTATATCCTTATTTGAACGCGAAGGCATAGAATACTCACCTAGCGAAATCAAGGAAAGTGCAGAAAGGTTTTCAAAGGAGAATTTCGTCACTAAATTCAATCAATTCTTAAGCGTTAGTAAGGAAAAAGAAATAGCTGTTACCGAAGGCGAACCTGCATGAGTGCGCTCAACCAGAAAGTGCTCTTCACTACCCATGTTGGCAGTCCCGGCGGCGCAGAAATTAAAATGCTAGAGCTTCTAAATGCTGTTGAGCAGCGAGAAGTCTTACTTTTTGAGAAGGGATCACTTTTCGACACTATAAAGGCTAAAGGCGTACCAGTTATAGTTGAAGATTTGAATAAAGGGTTCCGCCAGTATAAGCGCGAAGGCAGCACACTATCTGCGCTCAAAGTTATTCCATCGCTCTTTAAAGCCTCTGTGTCGGCCATTCGTCATGCACGCAATTACGAAATTATTGTCTGCATGTCCCAAAAGTCATTCGTAGTTTTTGCTTTATCCAAAGTTATACACAGAAAAAAAATTGTGTGGTTTATGAATGATATTGTTAGTAGCGAGCATTTCAGTGGTTTTTCAAGAACCGTTATAAAATCACTCGCCCGAGTATTCGCTGATACAGTAGTCTTAAATTCCAAATCCTCCCTGCACGAGTGGCAGGCAGCAGGAATGCACAGTAAAAGGGAAGTCGTGATTTATTCAGGAGTGAACACCACACGACCTAAACCCTCGGAGGATACTAGCGACATTGATAAAATCAAAGAATGGCAAGGCAACGCCCCTCTTATTGGTATGTTTGGGCGAATTACCCACTGGAAGGGCCAGCACGTATTTATAGAAGCACTCAGCAAACTACCAAATCATAAAGCAATCGTTGTTGGCGGCACGCATTTTGAAGATGACAGCTATGCAAGCAGTTTAGCTGAACGTGCTGCACAGCTTAAACTCTCTAATCAAATCAAGTTTGTTGGACATCGCGCTAACATCTTCGATTACATTGATATATGTGACACGATAGTACATTGCTCGGTACTACCCGAACCTTTCGGTCGCGTGATCGTAGAGGCAATGCTAATGGAAAAAATAGTCATCGCTACCGCAGCGGGTGGCGCAACCGAAATCGTTAAAGATGAAGAATCAGGATACCTATACCCACCGGGTGATGCAGAAGAACTCGCCAGAAAAATCAAAGTCGCTTTAGCAAATCCGTCGCGTCAGACCATGCAGCGCTCCGCCAAGCGTAGAGCAGAAGAGTTATTTTCTTCAGATAAAATGTGCCAAGACTTTCAGCAACTACTAAGCTCCGTCTAAATCTTTAATCAATTTTTCATTACGCTGGCTTAAGCACGCTTTTTCGCACCCAAGCACCAAAAGAGACCATCCACCGACTGAGCGGTGCGGAAAAAATATAGCGCATTCTGTATTTTTCTACTGATTTCATCAAAAGCACAGGAAGACATATCCCCACTAAGACACAGATGCTTGTCGTAATAAACCAATGCTCAACCCCCAGAGTTTCTGATAGCAGAATGCGTGTCCCAGCCCCCACAAGAATATGCATGAGGTAAATTGCCATAGACGACATCCCCAAAACACGAAAAAGAGTCCATTTTCTATCAGATAAAAATTTTGAGAAAATACACATTTGAATAATGGAAATTAATGCGAGGAGCAAAGACAACACCCCACGGTCTTCGTAAGTATTACCTGTTTTAACATGAAAAAACCACTGGGCTAAACCAAAAATAAATGTAACAGTTGGCAAGACCCATACCCCTACGCTATCGATTCTGTGGCGCTCACTCGCGAGGAAGACACCAAGGTAAAAGTAAACAAAATGATAGGAGAAATCTTCAAAAACGCGAATATTCCCCAGAGGAGCATCGACCAAGTAAAGTAGTACTGCAATCAACAGCACAACACTTCGATAACGTTTATATACAAACTTTTCGAGAACAGCACTCAAAGAAAACGCAAGAAACAGCGTATACAGAAACCAGAATTGAGATCGAGGCTGCCACAACAAGACTAATACATCGCTTATTTTAACTTTACCGTTGGTGAAGTCTGACAGGGTGGACTCCGCAAACCCTTGCAGCAGAGACCACAGTATATAAGGGTATACGATGGAATCTATCTTGCTAAACACAAGGCTTCTCGCTCCCCTTTTTTCAAAAGAAGACTGAAAAAGCAGCCCCGAAAGTAAAAAAAATAAAGGCATATGAAAGGTATATAACACACTATCGAGCAGCATTAACTCGGGCAGCGGCACCTGTACACCCGCGTTAATTACACCACGGGAAACGTGGCTGTACACAACAAGGATGATGCCTAGGCCTTTCGCGTAGTCTATCCAGTCGGCCCGGTCACCCAGATTCGAATTCGCGCCTTGGCCGACATTATTCGGCATACCCAAATTCCTCAGCAAACGCACTACAAATACGCATAATTTTCTTGGACTGATTATCGTTTAGCTGCTCACGCCAATTGTCGGCCAGTGAAATATCATAGGCCGCGTTCACCTGATTTTTCCACGGCTCATTCATTGACATAACCCTGCGATCACTATCCGAAGGGCTTAACATTTTTTGGTCAAATGTAATGCCAGAGAATTCGCATATGTTTTCAATATTAAACTGGGGTTCTTTCATCCAGTTCTCGTAACGAACTGTATAAAAGTCCCTGTGGGATTCGGAAAAGAATTTTCGACTTTGACGGTGCCATATACTGATCAATTTAGCATTTTCCACAGGGTCAGCTGAGGCCCAAGGCAGCTTTTTCATTGAAACCGCTGAACCTCTTGGGTCTCTTACGATGCGAAGAAACTTGCAACCACGTATTTCTTTTCTTATCTCATCAACATGTAATAAATGATTGGGGGTTTTTTCGACCACTATTTTTTCTTGTGTACTACCGTCTAACCCCATAAGTGCGTCGAACATTGATTTTGTAGATCGATCACTTTTGGAAAGCTGTCTGTAAAGGCTTTCTCTACTAACACCATAGAGTTCCAACACCTTCTGCTCCGACAAAGTAATCCCTTTCAACGTCGCGACTGCGAGCCGAGGCCAAAAGGGATCCAATAAGCAAAGAGTCCGCTTCATTCGATAGCATTTATTGAAGAATTGCGTCTCCGCGCCCCCTATAGCCTCGCCACTTCGTGTTAGTGTAGCACTTAGCAAAGTAGTACCAGAACGGGGCATCCCTACAATAAAAATATACTTTTTTTCCATAAAAGTGATTTACTCAGTAAATTAGACTTTAAACAACAAACAATTATAGAGCTGCCTTTTTTTCACAATAAAATATTTCCCCCGCGTTGCTGCTCATTCCAAAGCGAATAACCTCGGCGGGGCTGCTCATATCGTCCGGGCTAATCGCAATCACCGCAAGACCTTGCTGGTTTAACATTTGCATATAGTCCCTACGCCCATACTGCCGAACATGATCAGCTTGCCCATAGGCTTTTATTCTATCTTCTGGGGTAGAAATAGCCGGATCTTCAATTGTGCGTTCACCCTCTATTGGTACGAGAATTATCGCCCACCCACCGGGCTTCAGTACTCGATACAATTCCGACAATGCCTTTTTGTCCTCGGGAACATGCTCCAATACATGGCTGCAGAATATTATATCGAAACTATTGTCGCCGAACTGTATTTCGGTAATATCCATACACGCCATCGCCACACCAGGCTCGATGTCTGCCGACAAGTAATTCCTGCCATACATGTGCTTAAGTTTTGAGCCAAGACATTGCTCTGGCGCAATATGTAACAGCCGCCGAGAAGCAGGCCGCATAAGGTCAGTTTTGTGTGTGAGAAATATCCATAAAAGACGGTGCCGCTCCAAAGACCCACAATATATGCACTCCGCATCCTTGCGCTTAGTGGCGCCATATTCCAGAAATTTGCTTGCAGAATTTTCACAGAGAGGGCAGTAACGCTCGCTACCCCGGTATGCCCAAGCCAAAACAACATGCTTAGTACGCCTGAGCGCTCGCTTAACTAACTTTGGGTAGTTTTTGCCCGCAACAACATCCATGTCTCGCCACTTTCACCCTTAGTTGGAGGGAAGGAAGAACTTCTTGTGTGCAGCCGAAATCCAACACGGCCCTATACATTATCTACAAACAGATTTATAACGTGAAGAAAAACGCTATACCTAAAGTAATCTTTTGTAGCTAGCACTCGTATACAGCAGCGACAATTATGCCTCTTAGCTGATCAACGCCGCCATATGGCCAAAGTATTAAACCCAAGTCGACGCTTAACAAAGTAAACCGCCAGCAGGTTCTGGGTAGCTACAGCAATCGCTGTGCCAGTTGCATTGCCATATGCGCCATAAGCCGCCGTTAGCCACCAGGTGAGCGTTAAGGCCAACGAGCCGGAGAGCAATGTAATATTACGCATATCCTTTTCGTAACCACACATCATCAGCAAAAAACCCACTGAACCGGTAATCGCATTCACGAACTGCCCTAGAGCAAGTATTTGTAACAAGCTAGCGCCTTCGGTAAACCCGCTACCGAACAGGCCCATAAGAAACTCAGGAAAGACCAGCATTACCGCAATGACCGGCGTTGCCAAAAGGCCAATCAACTTAACAGAGGTTTTTGCCAGACTCTGCAAGCCCTCCATATCGCCATTGCGGTGCATCGCTGCAAAGCGGGGTGCGACAACCAGATTGACCGCAATCAAAACAAAACTGGCGAGCATTGCAGTTCGTTGCGCTACCGCCAATTGGGCGACAACCTCCGGCGCCATATAAACACCGGCAATAAACTGCCCTGACCATTGCACCATTTGCCCCATAATCACTACCGACCACAACGGCAAGCAACTTTTAAAGAGCATTTCCCAAGAGACGCTCGACCCTTGTTGCTCTGGTTTCATTCGAAGCAACAGAAAATAACCACTCACAGCGGCGATCAAGGCTGAGCCTGCGAAAAACCGCGCGAGAATTGCCGCATCGCTGATGTTGAACAGGAAAATACCAGCGATCAACAAGGTATTAGCGGCGATATTTAAAATAAAGATGGAGTATAGAACTTTGTGCAGACCTTGCAGGGCATTAGCTGCAAGCGTAAACAGCGCAACACCAATTACCGCAAGCGACACGCCCTCAAGCACCGGGGCCATTCGAGGCTTTTGAAAGAAGTACTCAGAGAGAGGCCCCGCCAGTGTATAGAGGCACACCGCAACAAAGATACTAGCGCCAACTACTAAACAAATCGATTTATAGAAAACAGACATCGCCTGTTCGGGCGCGCGCCCCACAAAGCGAATTATGGAATTATCCATACCAACCCGTGACACCGCAGCCAGAATAGTCACCGTAGTAAAAGCCAAGAAATAATAGCCGGACTCTTCAGCCCCCAACTCGCGAGCAATCAGAGCTGTGGTGATAAAACCCGCTACCGCACCCAAGGCCCTTATCGCAAAGGCAATTGCCGACGAGCGAATAACGTCCTTGTGTTGCGATGATCGCGGCGACAATTTCATTCATGGCTACTCTTGGTGAGGCAGACGACTCAGAACAGCTTCCAGAGATATGCGCCAATCATCGGCTCGCACACCAAAGCTAGTATTGAGTTTATCACTAGACAGCACCGAGTACGCGGGCCGCGTTGCGGGAGTGGGGTAGTCTTTCGTAGTAATTGGGTTTACCTGCGGCGGCTTGGGAAGCTCACCACGGCGTTCAGCGACTTCAAAAACACAACGGGCAAACTCATACCAACTTACGGACTCATCGCCACAATAATGGTACACGCCATACTGCGCGCGATCCTCGCTAAAGGCCTGAAGGACTGAGCACGCTGCGCCTGCTATCGCCCCCGCATAGGTCGGGCAGCCAATCTGATCCGCCACCACCCCCAACTCATCCCGCTCTTTGCCCAGGCGCAGCATGGTTTTAACAAAATTATTGCCGTATTCGCTGAATACCCAAGCCGTGCGTAGGATCACATGACGACTGCAGTGCTGCTGCACGGCTATTTCGCCATTGAGTTTAGTTTGGCCGTAGACGCCTTGGGGATTGGTAGCATCCTCTTCGGTGTAAGGGGTGGTTTTACTGCCATCAAAGACGTAGTCAGTGGAGATATGAATCAACAGGGCGCTGTGACGCTCCGCTGCCTTGGCGAGGTTTTCTGGGCCAGTGGTATTAATTCTGGCGGCCAGCTCCGGCTCGGATTCCGCCTTGTCCACGGCGGTATAGGCCGCCGCATTGATAATGGTCTGGGGCTGGTGCTGATCGACAATCCGGTTCACCGCCTCGGCATCGCCGATATCCAGCCCACTGCGGTCAAGGGCGATGACTTCGTGCTCGGTGTTGGCCAGTACATCTTGTAAGCAACGGCCCAACTGGCCATTGGCGCCGGTAATCAGCAGTTTCATCGACCCAGCTCCTTGCGCAACTGGGCAAAACTCGGCGCGGCGGCGTCTTTCTCGGAGAGTTTAAACTCCAGCCTTTCGGCCTCGGGCCAAGTAATAGCCAGATCGGGATCGTTATAAACCAGCGCCCCTTCATCTGAGGGGTCGTAATAGTCGGTGCACTTGTATTCAAAGTCGGCGGTATCACTGAGCACCACAAAGCCGTGGGCAAAGCCCGGCGGCACCCAGAACTGGCGCTTATTCTCTTCAGAGAGGATCACCCCTTCCCACAGACCAAAGCTCGGGGAGTCTTGGCGAATGTCCACCGCCACATCATAGACTTCACCGCTGACCACCCGCACCAATTTGCCCTGGGGCTTGGTCTTTTGAAAGTGCAGGCCCCGCAACACCCCTTTAGCCGAGCGGGAGTGGTTGTCTTGCACAAAGGGGAGTTGGATGCCCGCCATATCCCGGTAGCGATCCGCCTGAAAGGTTTCTAAGAAGAACCCCCGGTGGTCACCAAAGACCTTGGGTTCAATAATCACGCAGTCTTTGAGTTTGGTTTGGATAACGTTCATTTTTTGTAATTCCAATACAGAGAATGATGGCTACCCATACTATTGCGTCGCCACCATCGATAATTTTGTGAAAGCCAACGAAAACCTATTCTTCAAACCCTTATAGAACGCCCACGCCCAATTCCGTAGTACGCTATCCCGTAGCCCTCAACCAATTCGGGCTCGTATTGGTTGCGGCCATCTATAATAACAGGGTGGCGAAGGCTGTCTTTGATCAAATCAAAATCAGGCGCTTTAAACACGTTCCACTCAGTGCATACCACTAGGGCGTCGGCGCCATTCAGCGCGGCTTCCTTGGTACCCATCAATGTGAGGTCTGCACGGTTGCCGTAAATACGCTGGGTTTCATGCATGCCCTCTGGATCGTAGGCTTGTACACTGGCACCCGCCAGCCAAAGAGCCTCCATCAACACCCGACTGGAGGCATCCCGCATATCGTCGGTATTGGGTTTGAACGACAGCCCCCAAACCGCGATTCTCTTACCAGCCAATTCGCCACCAAAATAGCTATTCAAATGCCCAAACAGTTTGGTTTTCTGACGCAGGTTTACCGCCTCTACCGAACGCAATAATTCAGGCACATAGCCTTCTTTTTCTGCGGTACGTACCAAGGCTTGTACATCCTTAGGGAAACACGACCCACCATACCCGCAGCCAGGGTAGATAAAAGAATAGCCAATGCGTGGATCAGAACCAATGCCTTGGCGTACTTTCTCAATATCTGCGCCTAGGCGTTCAGCCAAGTTCGCCATTTCATTCATAAAGCTGATTTTGGTCGCCAGCATACAGTTGGCGGCGTATTTGGTCAGCTCGGCAGAACGGACATCCATCACGATGATCCGCTCGTGATTGCGGTTAAAAGGCGCATACAGCTCACGCATGCGATCTTCAACATTTGGGTTGTCAGTGCCGATAACAATCCGGTCTGGACGTTGGCAATCCGCCACCGCAGCACCTTCTTTCAAGAACTCAGGATTAGAGACCACGTCAAAGGGAATATCAGCCCCGCGCTCAGCAAGCACCTCGGTCACCGCCGCTTTAACCTTGTCGGCCGTACCGACCGGCACCGTAGATTTATCAATAATGATACGATGCTCTGACATATATTGAGCAATAGTCTTGGCAACCGTCAGCACATATTGCAAGTCTGCTGAGCCATCTTCGCCCGGCGGTGTACCCACCGCGATAAACTGCATCTTGCCATGCTTAACACCTGTCTCGGCATCTGTGGTGAACTGCAACCGTCCGGCTTCGACATTGGCCTGTAAAAGGGGCTTCAAACTCGGTTCGTAGATGGGAATAATGCCTTTTTTCAGGTTTTCTATCCGCTCGGCATTCACATCCACACACATCACATTGTGGCCAACACCTGCCAATACCGCAGCCTGAACCAAGCCAACATAACCAATACCGAATATCGTAACTTTCATATAACTCCCCAGCCTTACACCCATACCCACTAACAGAGTAATACAACAAAGTCATCTACTACTGACCTGATGAACTCAATGATTTAACATAGTTGCTAGCTGGCAATTCAAAAAAACGATAAGACAAGCTAGCTATAACCATCACAGCAAAAAAAGCAATTGGAAGTTTAAGTATTTGATATATTTCCAGCCCCCCTACAAACGTAATGATAGGGTAATGAAGAAGATAAAACCCATATGAAATTCTTCCCAAATACTCAAAAAACCTTCCATTTAAAAATTTCAAACTCGGCGAATCAATAAGTGACGAATAAAAAAGCAGACTGACTATCATCCAATTTACGGGATCACCCCAAGTTCTCAAATAGAAATCATCCGAAAAAACCAACCCAAATCTCAGACGAAGGCAAGGTAATGAGAAAACCAATAGACAAACACTCAACATGCCCAAAACGAACTTAGATGTATCCGAAAGATCCCTAAAACCTATTCTATTCTTATAAAAAAATGAAAAACCAATGCCAATAAAAAACATTAACGAATACGTCGAAAAAACCGGATACAATTTTTGCAATAATATATAGGTGACAAGGCTAGGAACGATAGAAAGTACAGCCATAATTAGCAAAATATTTCTTGATTTAAAAACCCAAAAAAACAGCCAAACAAAGCAAAAATATGTGTAGAACTGCACTTCGACAGGTATAGTCCACAATTCTTGTGGTGCCATCAAAAACAATGTCGCTAATGCGAACGAATATCCATCGTTTATTTCATAGTGAAAATTTGGGTCTATGTACGTAGAAATTAAAAATGACAATATAACTATTGCAATATAAAGAGGAAAAACGCGACCAATTCGCGAAAAAGCAAATGCAGCTACCCCCTGACTGGAAAACTCTTTGAAAAGATACAAATACCCCATCAAGAATCCACTCAGCACAAAGAATATCATTACACCCAACTGCCCAAAACCATTTCCGAGAAAGGCCGGAAGCATTCCTTGATTTGCCATATGTGAGACAAAAACAATTAACGCAGCAAGGCCTCTTAACCCCGTAAGAATACTAATATTTTTATTCACAAACCTTTAGCCCCATGCTTAAATTAGATATAGTCACCATTTACTCAAACGTAGCACTTAGCACCACTGCCTAGCTCTTGTTAGCTATAACCTTGGGCAACTTTCATTAAGTAATGACCATAACCAGTTTTTTTCAATGCATCTGCCTGCTGCATCAAGGCTTCCTGATTAATCCAATTCTGGTGGTATGCTATCTCTTCCAGGCAAGCCACTTTCAATCCTTGCCGATGCTCTACGGTTTGCACAAACTGACCCGCATCAATCAAGGAGTCGTGAGTGCCGGTATCCAGCCAGGCAAAGCCGCGCCCCAGCACTTCCACATTTAAATCCCCACGCTCAAGGTAGGCGAGATTAATATCGGTGATTTCCAGCTCGCCCCGCGCAGAGGGCTTGATATTACGGGCGATCTCAACCACGTCGTTGTCGTAGAAATACAGCCCCGTCACCGCATAGGGCGACTTGGCTTTGACAGGCTTCTCTTCAATGCTGATCGCCTTGCCTGCCTCGTCAAACTCCACCACGCCAAAGCGCTCCGGGTCGGAAACGTGGTAGCCAAATACCGTGGCGCCGGTGTCTTTGGCCATGGCGCTTTTCAGATTGTCGGAGAAATGCTGACCGTAAAAGATATTGTCTCCCAAGACCAAGCTGACATTGTCATTGCCGATGAAATCAGCGCCTATGGTGAAGGCCTGGGCCAAGCCGTCGGGGCTGGGCTGTTCAGCGTAGCTGATATTGGTGCCAAATTGACTGCCGTCACCCAATAAGCGCTGGAAACCGGGTAAATCTGTGGGGGTGGAGATGACCAGAATATCTTTAATCCCTGACAGCATCAGCACCGACAAGGGGTAGTAAATCATCGGTTTGTCGTAGATTGGCAGCAACTGCTTGGAGATACCTATGGTAATCGGGTGTAAGCGGGTACCGGAGCCTCCCGCGAGAATAATGCCTTTGTATTTCTTGCTCATACTGCGCCCTTTTACTGGCCTGATGGATCAAGCCGTCATTTAAATTTAGTGCGCGGAACATCGCCACGCCTTAATCTCGTCATCCGGGTATCAAACCCCAAAAAGCATTCACTCCGTTCACATGGATACCTGTCCCTGCCTTCGCAGGGATGACGCGCAGGTATGACGAAGCACCCCGTCACCCCTGCGGAGGTCGGGCCCCGCCCCTGCGAAGGCAGGGGGTCCATCCCAGCAACAACGTTCAAACTAAACGTAGCACCAAACCCCAAAAGCATTCACTCCGCTCACTTGGATACCTGCCTGCGCAGGTATGGCGAAGTATTTTTGTACATGGCTACCTGCCCCTACCTTCTCAGGGATGACGAAGCACCTCGTCGCTCCTGCGAAGGTCGGACTCCGCCCCTGCGAAGGCAGGGGGCCCATCTCAGCAGCAGCGTTCAAACTAAACGCTAACACCAAACCCAAAAAAGCATTCACTCCGCTCACTTGGATACCTGTCCCTGCCTTCGCAGGGATGACGCGCAGGTATGACTCGACAACATTCAAAGCGTAAAACCGTCACCCCTGCGGAGGCAGGGGTCTCACTTTTGCGTCTCCCGTCTCCCATCCAGCATTGAGCGCCAATCAAGCCCTCAGCCGCCATCGCCAATCCGATCCAATTTATAATCCCCCGACAAGACCCGCTGCCACCACTGGGGATGATCCAAATACCACTGCACGGTTTTGCGAATACCCGACTCAAAGGTCTCTTCAGGTACCCAGCCCAGTTCCCGCTGAATTTTGCTGGCGTCAATGGCGTAGCGAGCATCGTGGCCAGGGCGGTCTTTAACAAAGGTGATTAAGTCTTTAAAGCCTTTGCCGCTGGCGCGGGAGTTTTCATTTTCTGGTGCCAGCTCTTCCAGCAAGTCGCAGATAGTGTGAACCACCTCAATATTGCGCTTCTCGTTGTGCCCACCAATATTGTAGGTTTCGCCCAGCTTCCCTTCGCTTACCACTTTGAACAGCGCGCGAGCGTGGTCTTCTACATAGAGCCAGTCGCGGATTTGACTGCCGTCGCCATACACCGGCAGGGGCTTGCCGTGCAGTGCATTCAAAATAATATGGGGAACGAGCTTTTCCGGAAAATGGTAGGGACCGTAGTTGTTTGAGCAATTGGTAACCACAACGGGTAAACCAAAGGTGCGCCCCCAGGCTCGAACCAAATGATCAGATCCTGCCTTGCTCGCGGAATAGGGGGAACTCGGTTCATACGAGGTCGTTTCGGTGAATAGGTCATCGCTGCCGTGAAGGTCGCCATAGACTTCATCAGTGGAGATATGATGAAAACGGAAGGCGGCTTTTTTATCACCCGCTAAACCCTGCCAATAATGACGGGCGGCCTCCAGCATATTGTAGGTGCCCACCACATTGGTCTGGATAAAAGCGCCGGGGCCGTCGATGGAACGATCCACATGACTCTCGGCCGCAAGATGCATTACCAGATCAGGCCGATGCTCTGCAAACACCGCACTCAAGGCAGCAAAATCGCAAATATCTACCTGCGCAAAGGCGTAACGCGCTGACGCTTGCGCATTGGGAATGGATTCCAGATTGCCCGCATAGGTCAGGGCGTCGACATTGACTACCGAGGCATCAGTATCTGCCAGAATATGGCGAACAACGGCACTGCCGATAAAGCCTGCACCGCCAGTAACTAAAACCTTCATTTAACGTCCTTATCAATGTAGTTAGATAGTAGCTTTTCGTACTGAGCCAAAATATCATCCCACTGAAAATTTTCCCTAAAATTTTCACGCGTATTTATTTCAAGTTTCTCTACTAACTCTTTATTTTGAAAAATCTTCTCAAACGCATCAGACGCTTGTGAGTCACCAGAAAAGTAAATAGCACCTTCTTTAGCAACCCAGCGATTAAACGGATTGTCGTGCGCAATTATCGCATTACCGGCACCGATTGACTCAACTAAAGAAGGATTTGTTCCTCCGACTTGATGACCATGAATATAAGCGGTGCTATAGAACCGAAGGGCGCTTACCTTCTCGACATCGTAGATAGCACCCAAGAATACAACCTCATCAGAAACCGCATTTAATACTGCTCGATGATAAGCATTTTCTTTATCGTAATTACCAAGAACGACTAGCTTTTTACCTCTCTTCTTTTTTGAAAAACCACTAACAATCTCAAGAATTGAATTCTCAGGCTCAGGCCTAGCTATCACAATAGCGTATTCATTTTTTACAAGGTCAAACTCAGCAAGTATATTTTCGTCAGCACAAGAAACTTCAAGACCCCCATAGGGAATCATTGAGATTTTTTCGCAACTTACCCTTGTCGCTAAATGATCTTCGATACGAGGGTGATCAGCTACCAGATGATTACCAAACCAACAACCTAAGCGTTCATTCACCCAAAACCAGCACTTAGCAACAACACTCCATTTCTGGCGACGCCATTCAATGCCATCCATATTTATAACGTTCTTCTTGCCGAATACCCTATGCAAGAGATTAAAAATAGCCGTGTTATAACCGAGTGTTAAAAACACGCCGTTGTGGCGTAAAGAGTGAATAACTGACTTTAAATCAAAAATGACCGTACCTAATGCACCACTATTGTTTACTGGGATATGAATGCGCTTAACGCCATTCCAGTCGCTTTCATAAATAGGGCCGACACCATCTTCTTGACAATAAACAATTATATTCCATCCACGATCCTGCAGAAATCCGCATAGATATTCTGCAAAGGTTTCGAAACCTCCATGGCTAGCGGGAACACCTCTAATCCCTAATATAATTAAATTCATTTATTTCACCGAATATCTCTAAATAGCGTAGAAAGCATTGCTCATCAGTAAATCGATCGAGGTAACGCCTACTTCCCATTTCACCCATTGAACTCCGAAGGCTTCTATCCGCCATTAAAATCCCAATTGCGACAACAAATTTCTCAACATCTGCAGGCTCTACCAAATACCCTGACTCACCATGCTTAACAATATCCTGTAATCCACCGGCATCCGATGCCACTACCGGGACGCCAAGCGACATTGCCTCTACCGCGACTCGCCCAAACGGCTCTGGTTGTAGAGAAGGAACAAGTAAAATATCGATAGACTTATATACATCTCCAACGGAATCCACAAAGGGGATTAATTCAACAAACTCAACCAAAGACAAGCTTTGAATTTTATCTTTAAAGTTCCGTAAAAACTCTAAATTCCCAGAATGGGCATCTCCTACCACAACTACCTTGAAATCTTTATATCCTCTAGAAACCAATTCCGACACAATATCCAACAAAAACATGTGCCCCTTCCATTCACTTATTCTACCGACGAGACCTAACATGACTTTTGAATTATCGCGATATCTATTAAACGAACCGCTACTTACTTCCGGTGGTCTTACGCCATTATTCACGACGAAATATTTCCCCCCCCCTCCAAAAATTCTCACCCAGCTTCCTGTTGCCTCTGAATTAGAAATAACAAGCCTAGAAAAACACCTCACCATAAGCCGAAGAAAAACTGATGCCAGTTTTGGCCTTTCAATAATCTCCCTTACATTCCACACATGAGGGACATTCAAAACACTTGCAACCACCACTCCCCCAAATACCGCAACAGTATTAGTATGTACAAATTTTACCTCTGCAAATTCTTTGCGATTTCTTAGTACAAAGAAGAGCATGAAGAAGATCGATCGCAATAATTTAGCCACACCCAACAAACCAAATGCTGAACGATCCACTTTGCATACATCAAGCTGATAAATTCTCAACCTATGTCCATATCGACTTTGCATCTGCCTCAAATAATCCAATCCCAATCCATTTCCTTCAGGAAGAAAAAAGATCACTCCCGAATCTGTTTTTGACAGCAAAAAATTCGCCATATCAATAATGCTTTTGTCCGAGCCATACAGCTCTAGCGACTGATGGACTATCAAAATCACCCCGTTTGCCCCCGCTTAAATAGCTCACGAATCTCACTCAACAGGGATAATGGCGCACTACTTTTCAATAACACACACCATTTAAGTGAAAAATAAGTAATTCTGAACACAAGACGAATTTTAAGAAAACTAGCACCTTCGAATACAAATTTCCAAGCTCCCACTAACGATCTCAATCTATTCAAGTACTCTGAATTCGCCGCCATATTCCCCCTCAAAGCTGAATCATGCTTAATCGTCACATCCAAGATGGAAACTGGAATATTTCTTTTGGAAACATCAACAAAAAACTTTGTATCTACACCGTAAAATGTCAGCCTTTCATCAAATCGAACACCCGTATTAAATACGTCCTCCGATATCACCGTACCACTCATCATTCCAACCAAGGAACCATTTTTCGGCCCACTTAGCAATTCAGCCTTTTTAATCTTCCGACCCTTTACCCCAAGCACTACACCGGGAGAGATTACCTCGTTATTAAATTCTATTATTGGTAATCCCACGCGGGCATCGCCTCTACTGCAAAATTCTTTAAGCGCTAAAAAATACTCATTATTTAAAGTTGAATCATCATCGAGAATAACGTAAAAGTCGGACTCGACAGATGTAACAAGGGTATTATAAATGCTTGATAGCGGCCGATTTTCACCTGTATGAAAAACTCGACACTCTATACCAACGTCACATTTATCAAGATCGAACCCTCTCTTACTATTATCCCATACAAGCAGAACATCGTTCTCGCTTCCGTTCCAAGACTCAATCGATTTCAAAGTTTCACTGTCAATAGGGTCAATTTTATATAGCACTACGATGAACGCGATTCGGTAATTCATTTGACCCACTCACACAAAGAAGAAATACTATGCAGAAATAAAAAACAGACCCTGCCGTATGCTGCACCGCCATTACCGAAGAAAGAGACAAAATCAACGCCATCATCAACGAAAATGCCCGCTTATCGTTTTTTTTCATTTGGCGATGCACATCGTAATTTACCCTACTGATCGCCCTTACCAAATACCAAATTGGCAAGATCGAAAAAACACCCAGCTCCCGAAACGAGTAAACATAAAATGAATCAAATCGACCAACATATTTACCCAATCCCTCTCCCATTAGCGAAACTGAAGAAATTGCATCATAGTATTGCAGCACTCGACCTTGGGCAGATGAATCTAACAGTGCGGAAAAGAAATAGCCGACAAACAAGATAAAAATTGGCGCGAGAAGGAAAGCTGCAACTCCAAACACCGCCTTGCTTTTTATCCTATCGAAATACGAGGCGTATAAGGCTGAAAATACTATAACAAAAATTGCGGTACGAACTTGACTTACATGCACAGACAAGATCAACACGCCCCCGGCTAAAATAAAAGCAAATCTTGCTCCCTTACTCTTAAAAACAAGAAAACCCCTTACGCACAGAACAAATGCCAAACTAGCAACAAACCCAAAGAGCAAAGCGGAATTCATTAAACCAGAAGCTCTCAGCTTTTCATCACGTTCTAGCTGGTACGACATAAACCTCTCGTGCCATTCTATTTGACTATACTCCCAAGATGCTTGTATCAGTTCGTAGCGCCAAGTGCTTTCAATATTCCCATCATAGGAATAATATTGATAAATCGCTATTAGCCCATTTGCGACACAAACAAAGATTATTCCATTTACAAATGCATTCAAAGAAAGCTTATCCCCAGCATCATGGACAATCATCTCTGCCAAAAAAATATACAGGAATATGCTTCTCCACCCATTAACTGCTGAGACAAATCCATTTTGCCCCGCCCCCCACACCAACAGCAAAGCGGAAGCTACAAAGAGAAACAAAACAAAACCCTGCCCCGTCAACCTACCGCCACGACGAAACAAATAACACAAGAAAACCTGAACAAACACTAACTCAACAAAAATTTTGGCAACACTAACCTCCCCCAGTCCATACCCGGAAAAAAAAAGAAGGTAGTCTGAAAAAACTAAGTACAGTGGCACACAGAAGAGCGTAAAAGAATACTTTCGCCTAGATATAAAATACAAATTTATTGCCAGCAAAAACAAAAATACCAGCTCAATTAAAAATATCACTTGTAGTCAAACACCATAAAATCATTGCAATATATGCTTCGAACCATTTTCTCAGCCTCTTCACTTAAGCCGTCAGTTTTATTAGAGGCATTAACATTTTTAAATGATAGCTGCAGATCACCTCCAAATATCCTATCTGCCACATACTTAAAGTCCGCCTCTAAATTCTCATATCTCCCAACAAAATCGACCATTATCTCATTGTTTTTATTACACAAAAAATAACTCTGTGGATAAAAATGTTCTGCATAGTTTACTGCTCGCTCCAAGCCCCCCCCGAGAACAAAATGATTCAAATCATCAAATTCTGCTAAATAATTAGCCTTCCAATATTTATCAGAATAGGTACGACCTCCCGCCATCAAGTAATAATAGGCAGAAATCATTCGATCAACTGGATCACGAACGAATGAGAATTTAAAAGCTTTATTCCATAAATATTTACTACGCAGCCGATGCTCCCTCCATGAATCATGCGTCGATTCATCAACACCATATATCGAATTCACTACAGAAATTCCTGCTGCCTTAGGCACATGAACAAAGATTGATTTAGTAGCTACGTGACACCGACGAGGGCATTCCAATATTGCCCTCTTCTTTTTTAGGTTAATTATTTGCTCAGGACTTAATAAACCTTGAAAAAATCGACCCAGCACCCCCCCTCCTCAATACTATTCCACTGCCACTAGAAAAAATAGCCCATATTTAATAAGCGCTTTTGCTGACAAATCCTTTAAAAACTGTTTTTAGAACAATGGTAATATCCATCCAAACCGACCAATTCCGAATATAAAACAAATCAAACTCCACCCGTTTCTGCATCTTCTCCAGCGTATCCGTCTCACCTCGCCAGCCATTCACCTGCGCCCAACCGGTAATGCCAGGCTTGACTAAATGACGCTGCATATAACCACTGATTTTGTCTCGGTAAAGCTCATTGTGCGCCACAGCGTGGGGCCGTGGCCCAACTATGCTCATTTGCCCCTGGAGCACATTAATGAATTGCGGCAATTCATCCAAGGATGTTTTACGCAGGAAGGCGCCCAGTTTGGTAATTCGCGCATCATTTTTGGTGGCCTGCACAACCACATCGCCATTGTCACAGGTGGTCATTGAGCGGAACTTCCACACCATTATCTCTTCGCCATTAATACCGTAGCGCCGCTGCTTAAATATAACAGGGCCTTTAGAGGTGAACTTAACCGCAGCAGCTATAAAGAGCATTGGAATGGCAATAAGGCACAAGATTATTGAGGCGAGCGTGACGTCTTCTAAACGCTTTACGATTGCATCGAATGAATCAAAGGGGGTGTCGTAAACACTGACTACCGGCAGGCCACCAATTTCGCGGCTGCGGGCATTAAGCATTTTAAAGGTAAACACGTCTGGCACTATGTGAACACAGCAAGAGCTGTTAGCGAGGTATTCTACCAAGTCTTTTATGGTTTCTTCTTCGCGCATTGGCAGGGCGATGTAGATGTCGTCGAACTCGCCTGCGCGGGCCTGAGCTTTTAAAAACTCGATGTCGCCAAGTACCTGCAGGTTTTCGCCATCTAGCGGTTTAGCACCCACAATTACGCGGTTATCAAAAAATCCGGCAACATCTAAGCCCATCCATGCACTTTGCAAAATGCTTCTTGCCAGAGTTAGGCCGGGTTCTTTTGCACCAACTATGGCAACTCGGCGAGTGTTAACACCAGTGCGGCGTATTTCTCTAAGCACAATGCGGGCAGACACACGATAAAAGCTGATTGCTACCGGCACGGCCAGCGCCCAGGCAATCATTACACCGCCGCCATAGGATTCGCTTAATTCAAATACAAAAACAACCGTTAACAATGCACCCAGCACCACCAGCCACGTGGCAATCACGGTTTTTACTTCGGTAAACAGTGATTGCCCGCGCCATGAAAAATACAGGCCGTTTTTATGGGCAAATATGTGGTAACAAATTGAACTTAAAAAGGCAGCAATTTGATAACACACCGCCCAACCATAATCGGCAACGCTAACAAGCAACGCCAATATACCCCAAATTAACAGCACATCTGTTAGTTGATGCACCGCCATTAACATGGAGTGATGCTGACGAATAAAACCTGATTGCGGCAGGTTGGTGGTCAAATTCACTCTTTCAGTATTCACAGCAATTCCCTCGCTTAGGAATTCATCTTTTACACGTTTTATTTCATCTGGAGCGCGGGCATTCCTTTGGCAAGGCTCTACAGATGCTACTTCTTACTCAATGCATAGCGTCTATATGGCTATACACTGCAATACGGAGGTTAAAGTTTAGCTGCTCCTAGGCGCTTTGCACCAAAAAATACGCACGCCCTAAGCAAGCGCGTAATTCTGAGCCAATACAGTGCAAAAACCAAGCCCCAATATAGGTAATTACTCCGCTTTAGGCCCGTTTGCTGCATTCCCTCGCTTATAAGCCACAGCGCTGTACTGACTTAGCCTTACCATTTTACTCAAATGCAATTAGTGGGCCATTGTGGTGGTGCGTGGTTTACGGCTGCCAGTCTTGCATTTGCGAGCTTGGATCCTTGCCTTCGCAAGGATGACAGCTTAAGCACCTCAAGAATAACTACATTAAGTACCTCAAGGATGACAGCTTAAGTACCACAAGAATAACTACATTAAGTACCTTAAGGATGACGACATTCAGTACCTCTAGAACGACTGCTTAAGCACCTTAAAGATGCCTGCGTAAGTACCCGAGACCGGCAACTCAAGCACCCAAGCCTGACTACATGAGCACCTGTTAACTACTTAAGCACATCAAGGGCGACTACTTATTAAATACTCTAGAGCAACTACATAAGCAGCCACGGAGACTGCTTATGTCGCTCATGGCGATGTAAGCTTTCTCAATAACCCTTAAAACACCCCAGAATGGCCACGAATGCCCCCAAGGGGCCACTTATACACTTTCTATGCTAATTACTAGGCCCTTCAAGCGACGACCAAACTCCCACAGAAAACACTTAGCTGCTCCTGCTGGTGCTTTTCCCTTCTGAATCTTTGCTATTGCGACCAAGCTCGCTTAGCTGCGCGAATTCTGGCAGCTAATTACTACAGATTTGTTAATGTGCGGATTTCTTGCAGATTCTAATTACGCTGACTGTCAATTTGTTCACAACTTATTAGTTGCTAGGCAACTCTGGCACAGCGGGGCTGGTACCCTCCCTGCAAGCTAGGTATCATTGGCCGCTTTACGGTAGTTAAGACTAAGGATCGACATTCGCGACAGGAAGGGCGGATGTCGCAATTCTGTGTAAACGGCATACATTTTGTATATAGCCCAATCGTTTACTAAATTTACTTACAGTCCTTTAATTTTAACAAAGGCCAAAACTTACGCAGCCAAGGACTTTACTGCATGAATGGATTAAGAGCTTCTTTATTAACGGCGCTTGTTTGTAGCACCACAGCCTGTACTGTGGTTCCCGGTTCAAACATGGGCAGAATGAATTCTTTTTGGTACAACGACACCCCAGAGGAATACTCACCCGCCACCACCGATATTAATTATATTCCCATTGATGCCACTGTATTGAGCCATCTTGGCAGCGCAGCACCTGCGGCGCCAAGCACAAACGACGAATTGCGCAGCGCTGTAGTCAATTACAATTACCGAATTGCGCCAGGTGATGTACTCACTATTACGGTGTGGGAACACCCAGAGCTGACCATTCCCTCTGGTTCATTCCGTAGCGCCGAAGAAGGCGGCAATGTTGTAAAAGCCGATGGCACGGTATTTTACCCCTACGCCGGCGAGCTGCCAGTGTCTGGCCTGACCACTGGCGAGGTACAAACCTTATTACAAAACAAACTAGGCTCTGTTATTAAACGCCCTCAGATTGATGTGCGGGTTGCCGCTTTTCGCAGCCAAAAGGTCTATGTTAGCGGATCTGTAATGAAGCCTGGCGTGGTGCCAATTACGAATACGCCGCTCACCTTGGTGGATGCTATAGAGCAGCTTGGCGGCCTCACCGACACGGCCACCTGGGGTGATATCATCCTTAACCGCCAAGGCAGCACTCGCCACATCACCCTTCGCAGCCTTTACGAAGAAGGTCAGTGGAGTCAAAACCTGTTATTGCAAGATGGCGATTTAGTTCATATTCCCCGCAATGACGCAGAAAAAGTCTTTGTATTGGGTGAGGTAAACCGCCCGCAGAGCTTGAACATGTCGCGCAATGGCACCAGCCTTGCCGAAGCCTTAGCGGAAGCTAATGGTATAAATGAAAGCAGAGCAGACGGTCGCGGCATATATGTATTGCGCAATACTGGCGTTAAAAGAGATCCCGCCAACGGCCAACCCGTATATTCGGCTACGGTTTACCATTTAAACGCAGCCTCTGCAGTAGGCTTTATGTTTGCAGACTCATTTCCGCTTGAACCACGAGACGTTGTATATGTATCGCCAGCGCCCATTACACGCTGGAACCGTTTTTTGAGCCAACTGTTACCGTCTATTCTCGCTACCGACAGAATCGGCGACATAGAAGCTAGGTAAGCTTAATTTTGCACAGCTCAGCAACACAGAATAATTTTTGCCTGCACACTCGCGTGCAGGCAGCACACCCAAATTTTTATTTTTGGTATTCAATTCTATGACCGCTACTACAAGCAGCAGCCCCGCCCCGCGACAACAAGCCCAAGACGACGAAATCGATTTACTGGCCTTATTTGCGACTTTATGGGATCAAAAATGGCTTATTGCAGCCATTACCGCCGTGTTTATGGTAATTGGCATTGCCTACGCCTTACTGGCGTCACCCGTGTATAGGGCAAATGCCATTATACAGGTAGAGGAGAAGTCGCCCGGCTTGCCCGGCATGAGTGACGTTACCGAGATGTTTGGTGGCGAATCTGAGGCCATTACCGAAATTGAGCTTATTAAAAGCCGCAAGGTGATTGGCACGGCGGTAGATAATCTCGATTTAGATATTCAAGTAGAACCCCGCTATTTTCCCGTGCTTGGTCGCGCCATAGCCCGGCGTTTTGCCGGTGAAGCTAACGAGCTTAATTCGCCCATACTCGGCTTTGGCTCCTACGCCTGGGGCGGCGAGCGCATTAAAGTTAGCCGCTTTGAGGTGCCCGCCACACAATTTAATGAAGCGCATACTCTGGTCGCTGAAGAAAGTGGTTTTACGCTGTTATCGCCTGATGGCGAGGCGCTACTCAGTGGCGAAGCGGGTAAGTTAATACGCGCCGAGGGCTACGAGCTTTATATACCCACGCTGCACGCCCGTCCTGGCACCCAATTCACCCTCAGTCGCCTGCGCCGCTTAAGCGCAATTATCACTCTTCAAGGAAGCATGGGCGTATCTGAACGCGGTAAAGATTCGGGCATTTTGGCGCTGTCTATAGAAGACACCAAGCCCGACCGTGCCGAAGAGATTTTGAATGTTATTGCCAGTACCTATCTGCGGCAAAACGTGGAGCGCCAGTCGGCAGAAGCCGCTAAGAGCTTGGATTTTTTGCGGGAGCAGTTGCCTAACATTAAAAAAGACCTTGAAGAGGCCGAGCGCAAGTTTAATGCCTATCAGGTTAAAGTGGGCTCGGTGAACATTAGCGCCGAAGCCGAAGCGCTGTTAGACCAAGTGGTGGACATTGAATCTGGCATTGCTGAATTGCAATTGCAGCAAGCTGAGCTAGACCGTAAATACACCCGCGACCACCCCGCTTACCAAGCTTGGCGGGAACAAATGGCCGAGCAAATGGCTCGTAAAACGGAATTTAACAGCCGTATTAAAGGCCTGCCAGAAACCCAGCAAGAGCTATTGGGGCTAAAGCGCGACCTAGAAGTGGGTACCGAGATTTACACCCAAATGCTCAACAATATTCAAGAGTTGGATATTGTTCGCGCGGGCACCGTGGGCAATGTGCGCATTATTGACGACGCTGCGGTAAATATTGAAGAGCCGGTTAAACCCAAGAAGGCGCTTATTGTTGTTATTGCGACCTTGCTCGGCGGTTTCTTGGGCGTGGCATTAGTACTGGTGCGGGCGGCGCTGAATCGCGGTATTGAAAACCCCGACGACATAGAAGCCATTGGCCTGCCGGTGTATGCGTCTATTCCTTTGTCGGATGAACAACGTAAATTGGATTTTGGCAGCCGTCGCTCGGCTCGGCAGTTGCGCAAAATACGCAATCAGCATCCAACGGCGTTGCTCGCACAACGCAACCCCACCGACATCACCATAGAGGCCTTGCGCAGCCTGCGTACCAGCTTGCACTTTGCCATGCTGGAAGCCAGCAACAATATTATGATGATATCTGGCCCCAGCCCCAATGTTGGTAAGTCTTTTGTGTCGGGTAACTTGGCGGCAGTAATCGCCCAAGCGGGCCAGCGCGTACTGCTAATCGACATGGATTTGCGTAAAGGCTATATGCACAAAATGTTTGATGTAGGGCCTGAGAATGGCGTGTCGGATGTTTTAAGTAAGCGTGTGCAATTGCAGGACGCAATACAGCCAACCAAAATTGCTGAGCTTTTTATACTGCCTAGAGGCGCAATACCCCCCAACCCGTCTGAACTGCTTATGAGCAAAGGCCTAACGCAGCTGCTCGAAGCCGTCAGCGCCGACTACGACCTTATTATTGTTGATACGCCACCCATTATGGCCGTAACCGATGCGGCGATTATCGGCCGCCAGTGCGGCGTCACCATGCTAGTAACCCGCTTTGGCTTAAACCCTGTTAAAGAGCTGGAAGTCACCAAGCAGCGCTTTGAACAAAATGGTATTACGGTTAAAGGCGTTGTACTCAATGCGGTAGAACGCAAAGCTTCAGGCTATGGCTACGGTTATGGTTACGGCTACTACCAATACGAATATAAATCGGATAAGGCGGAGAGCTAGCGCTCGCGGTTTAGCCCAAGCTCCGCTGCGGGCTTGGGCGCCGGTACTTAACACCTAATTCGTTGCAGAGATGGACCCCCTGCCTTCGCAGGGGTGACTGAAAGCCCAACGTCATAATCTTATTTGGTCATCCCTGCGCAGGCAGGGATCCATGTCAGCGTAGCAAATGCCTTATTACCCCAACGTCTAAGCCCAAACTTCGTTGCTGGGATGGACTCCTGCCTTCGCAGGAGTGACGATTGATTTGGTTTGGTGTCGTTGCCGTTAAGCCTTCGCTGGAGCGACGATTGGTTTAGCGTGGGGTGTTTGCTGCAATACTTACGCAGGCCAAAACGGGCCATGCATTAGATTCGCAGCACCCATCAAGTCATCCCTGCGCAGGCAGGGATCCATGTGAGCGTAGCAAATGCCTTATTACCCCAACGTCTAAGCCCAAACTTCGTTGCTGGGATGGACCCCTGCCTTCGCAGGGGCAGAGTCCGGCTTCGCAGGAGTGACGGAACGTTTGTGTTTAGGGCGTTTCGTCATACCTTCGCAGGAAGGTATCCATTTGAGCGCAGCGAATGCCTTATTAGGCCAACGTCTAAGCCCGAACTTCGTTGCTGGGATGGACCCCTGCCTTCGCAGGGGCAGAGTCCGGCTTCGCAGGAGTGACGGAACGTTTGTGTTTAGGGCGTTTCGTCATACCTTCGCAGGAAGGTATCCATTTGAGCGCAGCGAATGCCTTATTAGGCCAACGTCTAAGCCCGAACTTCGTTGCTGGGATGGACTCCTGCCTTCGCAGGAGTGACGATTAATTTGGTTTGGTGTCGTTGCCGTTAAGCCTTCGCTGGAACGACGATTGGTTTAGCGTGGGGTGTTTGCTGCAATACTTACGCAGGCCAAGACGGGCCATGCATTAGATTCGCAGCACCCGTCAAGTCATCCCTGCGCAGGCACGGATCCATGTGAGCGTAGCGAATGCTTATTGCGCCAACGTTTAAGCCCAAACTTCGTTGCTGGGATGGACCCCCTGCCTTCGCAGGAGTGACGATTGATTTGGTTTGGTGTCGTTGCCGTTAAGCCTTCGCTGGAGCGACGATTGGTTTAGCGTGGGGTGTTTGCTGCAATACTTACGCAGGCCAAGACGGGCCATGCATTAGATTCGCAGCACCCATCAAGTCATCCCTGCGCAGGCAGGGATCCATATGAGCGCAGCGAATGCCTTATTAGCCCAACGTCTAAGCCCAAACTTCGTTGCTGGGATGGACTCCTGCCTTCGCAGGAGTGACGATTGATTGTAAGCGTCCGGGCAACTCACCTTCCCATCTTACTGTAAGATAGTAGTCTTGGTGTCCACCTCATACTAAGTGGACACCAACAATGGATACTCAAGGATTACTTCCCGCACCAGCCACACCACCTCGCCGCAAACATTCGCTTCAGTTTAAGGAGCAAGTTGTGGCGGCGAGCTATGCTTCGAATACATCGGTGGCAAGCGTAGCGCAGCAGTTTAAAATCAATGCCAATCTCGTGCATAAATGGCGGCGCCAGTTTGAAGCGAAGGCGGCTGGGCGTGATGACTTTATTAAAGTTGCACCGCGAATTCCCGTCAAGGCAATGGACGCCTCATGCCCTGATACCACGCTAAAAGTCGAACTAAGCAGCCCCCTTGGTCCCGTCACGATCCACTGGCCAATGTCCGGTCTTGCCGATTTAGCTTCATGGCTGAAGTCCCAATCATGATTCGTATCGACGAGATTTGGTTGGCGCGTGAACCGCTGGATATGCGCGCTGGCCCAGATACCACTTTGGCGCGCGTGGTGCAAAGCTTCGGCGAAGCACGCCCTCATTGCGCCTACCTTTTTGCCAACAAACGCGCCAATCGCATGAAGGTTTTAGTGCATGATGGTTTCGGCTTATGGCTAGCTGCTCGACGATTACATAAGGGTAAATTCAGTTGGTGCGCGCTGCGTGAAGGGCAAGCCATTGTCCTGGATGAAGAACAATTACAGGCACTGGTGCTTGGTTTGCCGTGGCGGCAAGCGGGTGGCGCAGCCACCATCTCGGTGTTGTAATCACGGCCAAATTTGCGTCTTAATTGCGCGCTGACGAGCACAGTTGCCGCGCCTCGTCCATTTACAAAATCGTCATCGAACGCGGCGCCAAGTTCTGGCAAAGTAAGGTGATGACTCAGCCAGCCGACCTCCAAAACTTATCTCCCGACCAGCTTCGCAAGCTGGTCATGCAGTTGCAGGAGACGGTGACTGCCCAAACGCACAAGATCGCCGAACGCGATCAGTGCATTGCTCAACGCGAAGCCTCGCTCGAACAACTACAAACCCATAAAGACAAGCTGACCCATGAGTTAGCGCTGTTGCGTCGCCACCGCTTTGGTAAGCGCAGTGAAGGGATCGATAAGCACCAGCTCGCTTTATTGGACGCGCTGGTCGACGAAGACATCGCCGCAATTGAGGTTGAACTGGAGAGAGTCTCGGTTACGCCAGAACAGCGCGAGCGCAAAAAGCCCAAACGCCAGCCACTTCCCCAAGACTTGCCCCGCACCGAGATTCACCATGAACCCGAGAACACAAACTGTGCTTGCGGCTGTGCACTCACTCGGATCGGTGAAGACGTTAGCGAGAAGCTCGACTACCAGCCCGGCACCTTTAGTGTTGAGCGTCATATCCGCGGCAAATGGTGCTGCCGTGATTGCGACAGTTTGGTACAAGCTCCTGTCGCAGCGCACATTATTGATAAAGGCATTCCCACCACCGGCTTGTTGGCCCAAGTACTCATTAGCAAATATGCCGATCATCTACCGCCGTACCGCCAAGAACAACAGTTTGCCCGTAGCGGCGTCATAATTCCCCGCTCAACATTAGCGGATTGGGTGGGTCGTTGTGGCGTAGAGCTACAGTCTTTAGTGGATGCTCTGCGCGAGCAACTATTAGAACAAGCAGTACTACATGCCGATGAAACACCTGTTGCGATGTTGGCGCCGGGTAAGCAGCGTACTCATAAAGCCTATGTCTGGGCCTATGCGGCAACGCGCTACTCCCCGGTACAAGGTGTGGTCTACGACTTCAGGCCCAGCCGCTCAGGCAAAGAATCGAGAGACTTCCTCGCAGATTGGCGAGGGAAGTTAGTTTGCGATGATTACAGCGGTTACAAAGCGGGCTTCGCCAATGGCATGATCGAAATTGGCTGCTGGGCCCACGCTCGGCGTAAATTCCACGACCTGCACGTGGCCAACAAAAGCCAGATTACTGAGCAGGCGCTGGACTATATTAAACAGCTCTATCTCATCGAGCGGGAACTTGTTGAACTAAGTCCTGAGCAGCGAAGGCAACAACGACAAGAACAAGCCAAACCGATTATCGATCAGTTACAGCATTGGCTGATCGGAAAGCGGCAGCAGGTACCCGATGGCAGCGCGACAGCCAAAGCAATCCAATACAGCTTGAAACGCTGGGATGCGCTCACGCGTTACTTGGATGACGGCGCTGTGCCCATCGACAATAACTGGGTTGAGAATCAAATTAGACCTTGGGCGCTTGGCCGTTCGAACTGGCTGTTTGCGGGGTCGCTGCGCAGCGGTCAGCGCGCGGCTAACGTAATGACCTTAATCCAGTCCGCGAAGATTAATGGTTTAAACCCACAGGCCTACCTAAAAGATGTAATGGAAAGATTGCCGACTCAGCGGGCGTCAAAGATCAGCGAATTACTGCCGCATAATTGGCAGCCGTAGGCAATGTGGGTTTGCCGGACGCTTACGATTGATTTGGTTTGGTGTGTTTTCCGCCATCCCTGCGCAGGCAGGGATCCATGTGAGCGTAGCGAATGCCTTATAGCCCCAACTACTCATGGGGTTATGAACCGCCGGTGTATTGCGTTAAAATTCCGCTACGCCTTCGGTGCAATGTGAGTTTAAAAGCCAATTGCCCGAACTATCTGCCGCACGCATATTCGGTGAGCTATGAAACGTATTATATATCCCGGCACGTTCGACCCCATTACTCGTGGCCATATCGATTTAGTTGAGCGGGCTTGTAAGTTGTTTGACACGGTTGTGCTTGCCGTCGCCAACAGCGAGAAGAAGGTGCCCATGTTTGCGCTTAAAGAGCGTATGGATTTGTGCGCCGAGGCCTTGGCTCATGTGCCCAATATTGAAGTATGCAGTTTTACTGGATTAACGGTGGAGCTGGCTAAGGCGCAAAACTGTAGTATTATTCTGCGCGGCGTTCGCACCGTGGCGGATTATGAGTATGAATTACAGCTTGCCAATATGAACCGTTCACTGGCGCCAGGTATAGAGACTGTGTTTTTAACGCCAGGCGAGTCGCTGTCGTATGTGTCGTCGTCATTGCTCAGAGAAATCGCCAGTATGGGCGGCGAAGTGTCGCGTTTTGTGCCCGACAATGTGAGTAAAGCACTCAACGCGCGCTTCCCTCCCCGCAAGTGAGCATGCAGTGGCGCTAATTATTACCGAGGAATGCATTAACTGTGACGTGTGTGAGCCTGAGTGCCCCAACGAAGCCATTTATCAAGGCGACAGCATTTACGAGATAGATCCCAATCGCTGCACCGAATGCGTTGGCCATTTTGACGAACCCCAGTGCCAGCAGGTTTGTCCTGTGGATTGCATTCCCCTTGACCCGGCATTTATCGAGACCGAGGAGCAATTAATGGTGAAGTATGAGAAGTTAATTGCCGCTGGGTAAAATAAAGCACAATCTGCAGCCAAGGACGGCCGCCAATGAAACAACCCTGTGTATACATACTCGCCAGTAAGCCGCACGGCACCCTCTATATCGGCGTAACAAGCAATATTGTCGCTCGAATTTGCCAGCACAAGGCAGACTTGGTCACGGGCTTTAGTCAACGCTACTCAGTTCACCGCTTGGTCTACATTGAATTGCACCAAGAAATGTATGCTGCCATTACTCGCGAAAAGCAGCTTAAACGGTGGAAACGTGAATGGAAAATTCGCCTCATTGAAGAAAAAAATCCCCAATGGCAAGACCTTTACCCTGAGCTGTTTTGAGGCGGTGTGATGAGCCGGACTACGCAGGGGTGACTGAAAGCTCAACTTCATAATTATTTTGTCATCCCTGCGCAGGCAGGGATCCATGTGAGCGTAGCGAATGCCTTATGGCGCCAACGTCTATACCCAAACTTCGCGGCAGAGATGGACTCCTGCATTCACAGGGGCAGAGTCCGGCTTCGCAGGAGTAACGGAAAGTTCGTGTTTAGGGCATTTCGTCATACCTTCGCAGGAAGGTATCCATTTGAGCGCAGCGAATGTCTGTGGCGGAAGTGTTAACTTTGCGCTCCGTTGCTGAGATGGACCCCTGCCTTCGCAGGGGTGACTGAAAGCTCAACTTCATAATTTTATTTTGTCATCCATCCATGTGAGCGTAGCGAATGCCTTATGGCGCCAACGTCTAAGCCCAAACTTCGTTGCAAAGATGGACTCCTGCCTTCGCAGGAGTGACAGCAGTTTAATTCTCCTTTGATGTTCAAGTCTTTGCCGGAGGACCGAAGCTTAACTCCCTGTTTACGTTCAGCCTTCACCGCAACAACGATTTATATTTAAGTCATCCCTGCGCAGGCAGGGATCCATATGAGCGTAGCGATTGCTTTAGCGAGGCTTTGCGATTCATCGCGCCACGTGGCAAGCTAATTTACCGCTTTTACTACGTGATTACGTTTATGTTTACTACCCAGCAGTTGCTCCGTTTTTCAATTTTGCTTTTGATCAGTTATGCGAGCTACGCAAGTGACCCAACAATTGTGCCTGAGGCGGCCAGTGGTTTTAATAAAAGCCCTGCTGTTACGGCCAAATCGGCGATGGCAGTAACAGCAAATCCTTACGCCACTAAGGCAGCGCAAAAGATACTTGCCCAAGGCGGCTCAGCTGTAGACGCGGGAATTGCCGCGCAGTTGGTATTGGGCTTGGTAGAGCCGCAATCGTCGGGCATTGGCGGTGGTGCGTTTATGCTGTTTTGGGATGCGCAACGCAAACAGCTCAGTAGTTGGGATGGCAGGGAAACCGCCCCCCAGGCAATAAACGAACGCCATTTTCTGCATACTGACGGCAGTGCGATGGGTTTCTTTGAGGCGGTTATTGGCGGTCATTCGGTTGGCGTTCCAGGGGTGGTGGCAATGTTGGATGCCGCACATCGCCAATTTGGTGAGCTGCCGTGGTCAACGTTATTTACACCCGCTATTGAATTGGCCGAAACCGGTTTTGTTATCTCTCCCCGCCTTCACACCTTATTGAAAGAGATGCCAAAGGTCGCGGTGAATCCAGCAATCAGTAGCTACTTTTTTAATGCCGCTGGAAAGCCAAAGGCCGTTGGCGACCTTTTACAAAACCCGGCTTACGCGGCGACGCTAAGAAAGCTCGCGCAGGATGGCGGCAAAGCTTTTTACCACGGTGATATTGCTAAGAATATGGTCGCCGCAGTGGCGAATGATCCCAACCGCGCAGGTAGCCTTAGTCTCAGCGATTTAGCTAATTACCATGCTATTCAACGACCTGCAGTGTGCGCGCCTTATCGAGAATACCAAGTTTGCGGTGCCCCCCCACCCTCATCGGGAGGAACGACAGTACTGGCCATTTTAGGCATGATCGAGGCCATTGAGCGCCAGCGCGGCGCCTTGCGGGGAGTCGATTTTATTCACACCTTTATTGAGGCCTCTCGACTCGCCTTTGCTGATCGCAATCGCTATATTGCCGATCCCGATTTTGTGACGGTGCCGACCGCGGGACTGGTCGAGCGCCACTATTTAAAATCTCGTGCAGCGCTTATTAAGCCAAATCGCCGCTTGGCTACCGTCGTAGCCGGTAAGCCCGTCGGCGCCCCAGCGGTTGTTGACAGTTCCTCACCAGAGTTACCCTCCACCAGCCATTTCAGTATTGTCGACGCCGACGGCAATGTTTTAAGCATGACCACGAGCATAGAAACCGCCTTTGGTTCGCGGGTGTTTGTGGGTGGCTTTTTGCTGAATAACCAACTCAGCGACTTCTCTTTTAGCCCGGCTGAGAAAGACGGCAGCAAAATTGCGAATCGTATTCAAGCCGGAAAGCGGCCGCGTTCGTCAATGTCACCCATTATTGTGTTTAAAGATGGCAGCCCCGTTCTGGCAATAGGCTCGCCAGGTGGCGCGCGCATTATTGACTATGTTGCGGGCAGCCTTTACCGCGTGCTTGGCCAAGGTGAAGCTATTGATACCGCCATTGCCAGCGGGCATATCATTGCGATGGGAGACCTTGTCGAGCTAGAGGCTGGCCGGTTTGATCGTGATGTTATTAAACAATTACAAAAGCGCGGGCATCCGGTTAAAGAGAGCGATCAAACCAGTGGGCTACACGGTATTCTGATTAAAGAATCAGGGCTGGAAGGTGCGGCGGACCCTCGGCGCGAGGGGCAAGCGCTGGGGTATTAGTATTCCCAGCTAATATAGTATCGACTCCGTTGCTGGGGTGGACTCCTGCCTTCGCAGGAGTGACAGTTGGCTGGTGTGGTTGGCGCTAGGTCTTCGTGCGGGTGACAGCAGTTTAATTCTCTCTTGACGTTCAGCCTTCACCGCAACGACGATGTAAATTTAAGTCATCCCTGCGCAGGCAGGGATCCATGTGAGCGCAGTGAATGCCTTGTCGCGCTAACGCCTAAGCCCGAACTCCGTTGCTGGGATGGCCCCCCTGCCTTCGCAGGGGCAGAGTCCGACTTCGCAGGAGTGACAGCAGTTTAATTCTCTATTAACGCCTGCCTTTCGCAGGAGTGACAGTTGATTTAGTGTGGCGTGTTATACCGTCATGCTTGCGTGGGGTGGCGAGCTGAATTTATTTTGTCATCCCTGCGCAGGCAGGGATCCATGTGAGCGCAGTGAATGCCTTGTCGCGCTAACGCCTAAGCCCGAACTCCGTTGCTGGGATGGACCCCCTGCCTTCGCAGGGGCAGAGTCCGACTTCGCAGGAGTGACAGTTGGTGTAGTTGGCGCTATGCTTTCTTGGAAGTGACGCCAGTTTAATTCTCTGTTGACGTTCATCCTTCACCGCAACGACGATTTAAATTTAAGTCATCCCTGCGCAGGCAGGGATCCATGTGAGCGTAGCGAATGCCTTATCGCGCTAACGTTTAAGCCCGAACTCCGTTGCTGGTATGGACTCCTGCCTCCGCAGGAGTGACGGCTGATTTAGCTTGGTCTAGTTGCCGTCATAATTACTCAGGTATGTACCGCAATTCCCTAATCGTCATCCCTGTGCAGGAGCGACGATTGCTTTAGCTTACTTCTGACAGCGTCGACAGAACACGGTTGTGCGTTGGGCTATGCGGATCTCGCTCAATTCCTTCATACAGCCCCAGCAGGGTTGGCCGCCGCGACCATAGACTTGCAGTTCTTGCTTGAAGTAGCCAGGTTTACCATCCCCGCCAACAAAGTCTTTAAGCGTTGTGCCGCCTTGGGTTATGGCTTTGTCGAGCACGCTTTTAACCTCGTCTACCAGGCGAGTATAGCGGGCTAGGCTGATACTGCCGGCCTCTCTTGTGGGACTAATGCCGGCCATGTAGAGCGCTTCATTTGCATAGATATTGCCAACCCCCACAACAACATGGGCATCCATTAGAAAACTTTTTATCGGCACCATGCGTTTGCGGGAGCGCTTAAATACATAAGCCGGATTAAAATCGTCGCTCAGTGGCTCAGGACCAAGTTTGGCCAATAATTTATGACTCGCTACATTCTCGCCCTCAACCCAAACAACGGCGCCAAATCGGCGGGGGTCGGTATAGCGCAGAATTTTGCCGTCGTCCAAGCGCCAATCCAAGTGATCGTGTTTTGCCACAGGGGTATTAGTATCAACAAAATACAAGCGACCCGACATACCCAAGTGGATAACCAGGTAACCGGTGGGTAGGCGGATTAATAGATATTTGGCTCGGCGCTCGACAGATAGAACCTCTTGACCGCACAAGTGGTTGGCAAGTTCGAGGTCGACCGGCCAGCGTAAACGATGGTCGCGAATAATAACGTCGCTGAACACGCGACCAATCAAATGGGGGGCTATGCCGCGCTTGACGGTTTCGACTTCGGGGAGTTCGGGCACGGGGGTTTTGAACCTCAATGTGAGTTGTAAAGCCTGAGTTGAATTGTAACTTACGCAACCTAGTAGGCACCACGACTGCGGCCGTTGGAGTGACGAGTGAATTAGCTTGGCATATTTGCAGCCATCTCTTCGCAGGAGTGACGCGTGGAAGAGTGTGGCGTATTGCCGTCATACCAGCGCAGGCTGGTATCCATATGAGCACAGCGAATGCCTTGTCGCGCTAACGCCTAAGCCCGAACTCCGTTGCTGGGATGGACCCCCTGCCTTCGCAGGGGCAGAGTCCGCCTTCGCAGGAGTGACGATCGGATTAGCTACGCATATTTTGCACCATCCCTTCGCAGGAGTGACGATTGGAAAAGTATGGCGTATTTGCCGTCATCCCTGCGAAGGCAGGGATCCATATGAGCGCAGCGAATGCTTTAAACAACATGACATCCCCGGTATTACTGGCGACAATACGCCAAATTCTTTATGGCGCGCACGTATGTCACTAGCCCCTCACATTGCTTATCTTGGTGTGGACACTGGCGGTACGTTTACCGATTTTGTGTTGTTTTATGAGCAGCAAGTTCGCAGTTATAAGTGTCTGTCTACCCCAGATCACCCCGAGCAGGCCATTTTAACGGGAATTCGCGCGTTGGGCCTGACGGAGCTCATTGCCGCTGGCCATTTAGTTGTGGTGCACGGTTCAACCGTTGCCACCAATGCCGCGTTGGAAGGCAAGGGGGTGCGCACGGCGTTTATTACAAATCGCGGTTTTGGCGATATGCTCACCATTGGTCGGCAAACCCGTTCGGCCCTATATGATTTACGTCCGGCACCAAAACCCGAACCGGTACCCGCGAACTTGTGTTTAGAAACCGGTGGGCGTATTGGTGCCGACGGTAAGCTTATCGACGACCTCACCGCAAATGACATCGCCGCGTTGCAAGAGCAGATTCGAACACTCAAGCCTGAAGCAGTAGCGATCAATTTATTATTCTCGTTTATAGATGATCGCTTTGAAAAGGCCATTGCCGAGGCCATGCCGGAGGCTGTGTTTGTGTCGCGCTCTTCGCAGGTTTTGCCTGAATACAAGGAGTATGAGCGAGGCATGGCGACGTGGTTAAATGCCTGGCTTGGCCCCAAAGTGGCCAGCTATCTTGGTCGTTTGCAGGCCGAGTTAAAGACCACGCCACTGTCAATTATGCAGTCTTCCGGCGGCACTACTGACGCCGCCAACGCCGGTCAACGGGCGGTAAATTTGCTTTTATCAGGCCCTGCTGGGGGCTTGGCGGCGGTAAAGCATCTTGCCGATAGTTTGCCGCGCCCTCACTTGATGAGCTTTGACATGGGTGGCACGTCCAGCGATGTAGCCTTGATCCATGGCGAGATAAAACTCACTAACGAAGGCAAAATTGGCCCTTACCCTGTCGCGGTTCCCATGGTGGATATGCATACCATAGGCGCTGGCGGTGGCTCCATTGCCTATGTTGATGAGGGCGGCATGCTGAGGGTGGGCCCGGAGTCGGCGGGCGCCGACCCCGGCCCCGCCTGTTATAACAAAGGCGGACGAAAGGCCACGGTCACCGATGCCAATATGGTGCTGGGCCGCCTGCCCGCGAGTGCCAAGCTCGGCGGCGCGATGCCGCTTGATATCAACGCCGCCCGCAGCGCCGTCGGTGCGCTCGCGCAGCAGTTACACTTGAGTATTGAAGAGGCTGCCGCAGGAATTATCGCCATTGCCAACGAGCATATGATCCGCGCACTGCGGGTGATCTCTGTGCAGCGCGGCTACGACCCTGCCGAGTTTAGTCTCTGCTGTTTTGGCGGCGCCGGAGGTTTACACGTGTGCGCACTCGCCGAAGCCTTGGGCTGCACCGAGATTATTGTGCCCAATTACGGCGGGGTATTTTCTGCCTTAGGCATGTTGCTGGCGCCTAAAGAGCGGCAATTATCTCGCACGCTCAATGCCAAGCTTGCGTCGGTTAGTAGTGAAGCAGTGTTGGGGCATTTACATAATTTGGCGCTCACTGGCCGCGCGCAATTGCAAAACGAAGGCGTTGACGACGCCGAGATCACCGAGCACCCCAGTGTCGATCTGTGTTACAGCGGGCAGTCCTATACCTTAAATATCCCTTGGCAGACTTCGCTGGCCGATCTAGAGAAGGCCTTTCACCAAGCCCACGAACAACGTTACGGGCATAGGCTGACGCTGCCGGTGCAGCTCGTTAATATTCGCCAAGCCCTGCGCGCCGCCACGTCGATCCCGCCCCTGCCGAATTTAGCGCCGCGCCCACCTTGTCAGCCAATAGACCAAGGCTCTGTTTTTTTCGCCAAGGCCTACCACGCCACCCCGCGCTTTGTGCGTGATGAGCTGGCCAGCGGGCAAAGGATTTTAGGCCCCGCGCTCATTAGCGAAACCGTGGCCACCACCTGGCTCGCCGAAGGTTGGCAGGCGACAGTGAATGCGCAAGGACATTTGCTGATTCGTGAGCTTAATCGCCAATCACCAGCTAGCCAGCCCAAGGCATGACAGAAAGCGGCGAATGCGGCTACAGTAGGCGGACTAAATTTAATCCTGCGCTAACAGGCCCTGTATGACGGAAAAATCGATCAGCCACCCTCTGTTTGACCGCGGCATTAGCCACGCCGGTTTAAAACAGGTGCGCGAACGATTTACCAAGCTCAATCATGAGCGTTTGCTGCGCACCCGCACGGCACTCTTGCCCCGTCAGCAAATATTCTTAGACTTATTGCCGCTGCTGATTCATATCAACCACCCCATACTGCCGGGCTATAAAAGCGCTAACACCCCCTGTGGTATCGACGGCTACACGCCCGACGAGTTAACCCTGGAGCGGGTGCGCAGTAATATTGCGCGCAGTGTGCAATACCGTCACGACGAACAAGCAACGCCGCTAATCCACAGTGTTTTTTTAATGGGCTCATGCGGCACGGTCGCTCAGGCTGAAGACTCCGACCTTGACGTATGGCTCTGTCATCACAACAGCATTGACGAACTCGGCTTACAGCGCTTGTACAATAAAGCCGCCGCCATTTCAGACTGGGCCCGCAGCCTCGGTTTAGATATTCACTTTTTCTTGATGGACAGTGAGCAGTTTCGTCGCGGCCAGCGTGACCGCATTAGCGCCGAATCCGCTGGCACCAGCCAACATTATTTATTGTTAGACGAGTTTTATCGCAGCGCCTTGCTGGTGGCTGGTCGCTACCCGCTATGGTGGTTGGTGCCCCCGAGCGAAGAAGTGAATTACCAAGAATACACCGCGTTACTGCACGCCCAGGGCTTTGTTGGACCTGACGAGTCTATTGATTTTGGCGGGGTTTCCGATATCCCTGCCGGCGAGTTTATTGGCGCCGGGGTTTGGCAGCTCTACAAGGCCATTAGCTCGCCCTATAAGGCGGTGCTAAAGCTATTGCTGACCGAGGCCTACGCCCGCAATTTCCCCAATGTGGTGCCGCTGTGTATTGATTTGAAAGAAGCTGTTTACCGCGGCGAGGTCAGCAGTGACGACTTTGACCCCTATATCATGGTGTACCGGCGCTTGGCCGAGTATTTAAGCTCGCGCAATGAATTTGATCGCCTTGAGCTAATTCGCCGTGCTTTTTATTTTAAAGTCGGTATTCGACTTTCACAGACCGCTGGCAGCGCAGCGCCTTGGCGGCGGAAATTACTCGAGACACTCATTGCGCAGTGGCAGTGGCCTCCAGAGCAACTTCTGAACCTAGATACTCGCAGTCGCTGGAAAATTCGCCGGGTACGTGATGAACATCGTTTCTTAGTTGCCGAGCTCACCAATAGCTACCGCTTTTTGCAGGATTTTGCCCAGCAGAGTAATAGTCCGGCCCTGATTAAATCGCAAGAAATGACCCTGCTCGGTCGCAAGCTCTACGCGGCCTTTGAACGCAAACGCAATAAAGTGGAGTGGCTAAACCCAGGTATTGCGCCCGACGTATCCGAAGAGCAATTATTCTTTCACACCTTAGGCTTCGGCGAGCAACGACGCTGGGCAGTGAGTAGCAGCGCCCGCCACGATTTTGAGCACGACGCTATTCTGCAAGAACACGAGCACCTTAGCGGGCTATTGTGTTGGTGTTTTTGTAATGGCCTCATTAACGACTACACACAGCTACGACTCAATGCCCGGCAGGACGGTGTGTCTGAAAATGACCTACGAGAAATGGCCCGTCACTTAAGCGGCCACCTTCCCCGCAAGGCCTATGCAGCAGATCCGCATAAACACGAAGCGTTTAATCGCCCCAAAGTACCAGAAGCAATGCTGCTGTATATTAATTTAGGTCAAGGCGCACTCAGCTCACTCGGCGCCGCCGGACTCGCCAAACACAATAGCAGCTACCCAATAACCCATATTGAAATTGTGGTCATTAATAGCTGGGGGGAGGTCTCGTCGCTTGCCTTTGCCGGACAAGAAGCCATTATCGACGCCTTTCGGGTTTACCAACAGTTAATGCTGGCGGCCTCTAAAGCCAGTGCAGCACCTATCATCGACGCCCTGTGCTTTAATGACCCAGAACAAAAACTACGCAAACGCGTCCGGCACCTGCCGCGTCTATTACATCGCGCGTTTTATACTCAACCCAAAAATAAGCGAGTCATTATTAAACTAAGTAATGGCTTCCATATATTACAAACTGAAAACGATGAATTACGCAGCATTCACGCCCATAGCTATTCCACGCTAATACAGTGCCTGGGACGGGGGCAAACCAGCTTCAGCCCTGTGTTAATGGACCAATACTGTGCACCAAACTCCGCGCTAGCAAGCATAGTAGATACCGCCACCACCCCAGATTGCTATGTGTTTTTCCATCGTCGGGACGACTTTGCCGACCTCTTTGTGCGCGATGAGCGTGGCTCTCTGCACTACACCACCGCCGCGTTTAGCAATGTTAACCAGCTTTTACTCCCATTGGTTTTATTTCTGCAGCGCTGCCGCACTGAGCAAGCAGGCAAACATCAGTTTCGCCTATTTGAACTCCACCAGCAGGACAACCGCTGGCGCAGCCAAGCATTAGACCTAAATGAATTAATAACCAAAAGCCCAGCCGAAGATACTCGCGTGCAACTTGAAGCCATCGCCAAAACCGACAGCAAGGGGCGCTTAGTGTTTGATATGCGCTACCGAGACCAGCACTTCAGCTATGACAAAGCGGGCCCCGCTTTATTTGACCAGCTAGCCAGCCAATTACTGCTGCAAGAAACTCGCCCTACCCACTATCAACTCGACGCAATAAACCTCAGCAGCCAGCCACCACAGCAAACCTGTGTTTATTTACGCTACAAGCAACATATTGAAGAGATACTGAACACCTCGGTATTGTCGCAATGAGCTTACGGTTCAAATTCTGGGGCTAGATGCTGGACCGGAGACGCCAAATTTATGTGCGGTTAGAGCAATACCGGCTTCGTAGCTAGATGCCCCTGCCTTCGCAGGGGCAGAGTCCGGCTTCGCAGGAGTGACGGAACGTTTGTGTTTAGGACATTTGGTCATACCTTCGCAGGAAGGTATCCATGTGAGCGCAGCGAATGTCTGTGGTGGAAGTGTTAACTTTGCGCTCCGTTGCTGAGATGGACCCCTGCCTCCGCAGGGGTGACTGAAAGCTCAACTTCATAATTCTATTTTGTCATCCCTGCGCAGGCAGGGATCCATGTGAGATTCTATGTTCAGAGGCAAGCTTTTACGCCATTCTTGGCTGATATTCTGTTTGATCTCTCATCAAAGCAAATGCCAACTTAGCAATCTTGCGAGAGACTGCGACAGCAGCGGCAGTTGTCGTAAGCCCTCGCTCACGTAAAGCATCATAGTAAGGCTTCCATTGCTCCGTTCTTGCACCGACTCTAGCCGCGTTAAACAACAATCGCCGAATCTCGGGATTCCCTTTCTTAGTGAGCTTGCGCTTTCCCCTATACCGTCCCGATTCTTTTACCCGCACATCAAGCCCCATAAATGACACAAACGAATCAGCTTTACTAAACTCGCCGCGATGATAAAAGGCGACCAGAGCAGCTGCATTGAGGGGGCCAACGCCATTAATGGTTAAGCAGCGGTTGTAGTCATCGATGTACCCTGACTGTTTGACACACTCAACAAGTTTTTTGTCTATCACCGCGATAGCATGATCAAAGCGGGCGAACAGTGCGTTGCGGGTTTGTGCTATTTCGCCAATTCCCGCTAATGATAGTTTTAGCGCCGCCTTTGAGTGGGTTAGCTTTGCTCGTGCTCGGAGTAAGGTCATCATTCGTTTAACTGCTTTAGGCGGCAGTTGATAAGGCCGTAGATGAGCTATTTCAGCGTTAAGATAACGAAGTAGAAGCTGTGCATCCGCACCATCCGTTTTTATTCTCACGCCAACGGCTTCTCGATAACGAGCGACCTTGCAGGCATCAACCAAGTAAATGGTATGGCCGGTAGCAAGCGCCAAGTGTACAAATTCTTCATGGTAGGAGTTGGTTGCCTCAACGGCGATGGGCATGTCACTCGGTAGTGATTTTAGGTAGGCCCGAATTGCCTTTGCCGTATTATCGATTCGAACAACAACACAACCGTTGAAAATATCGAGCCACTCTTTAGCGACATCAACTCCGAGACCTTCTAATGTAGCGTGCATTGTCATGGGCGATCCTCCGGTCTAATCTATACATAGTCGGGGTTCATCACTGGCGCTAGCTTGCGGAAATCGGCCGTACAGGGGCTGGATTCTTTATAGGCGCTTTTGGATGAGTGGGGAGGCAGGGCAAACTCTCACGTGGGCCGTACACGATTTTCGTGGCGGATGCGTAGCGACCAGCCTCCACCTCCCCGGCGCCTTGATATCATCCATAATCAAGGCTGGGAATACCATACAAGCGCAGCGAATGCTTTATCGCTCAACGCCTAAGTCCGAACGCTGCTACAGAAATAGACTCCTGCCTTCGCAGGAGTGACGATTAATTGAGTCAGGCGCAGGTTCCGTCATACTTCGACTCCCTATACGTCTTCCCTGCGTAGGCAGGGATCCATATGAGCGCAGCGAATGCTTATTGAGGCAGCGTCTAAGCCCCAACTCCATTGCAGCAATAGACTCCTGCCTACGCAGGAGTGACTGAAAGCTCAACTTCATAATTCTATTTTGTCATCCCTGCGCAGGCAGGGATCCATGTGAGCGCAGCGAATGATTTTGACGTCCGACTCACCCCAAAACCAATTCTTCGCCTATTTGCTCTAGGCCTATTTCCGCTAACATCTGGGCCAAGCTTTGCTCGGTGCGTTGGCAGTACCACTGCCCGTCAACCCAGCTGTAGTGAAATCCACCTGACCGTGCTGCTAGCCACAATTCGCGGCTGGCGCTTTGGCGGCTAAAGATCATCGCGCTGCCATCCGGTGCTTTTAGGGTGAGTACACCGCCGCTAATTTCGCAGTCTACGTCAGCCTCTAGTTCATCGACGGCGTCTTCGATAGCAACATACAGTTCGTCGATATTGTCGTTAAACTCTACTTCATTCATATTGGGCTTGGCTTCCTGATCGCGGCTGGTTGGCGGCAGTATACTAAGCCCGGCCAGCTTATGACCACAGTCGACCAGCTCGCTGGTGTGTTATTCATTCACACCCTAGGTATAATGCGCGCCTCAGTCAATTTTGAGGATGACACCGTGGCCGCTTTTCGTATTGCAGTGCTTTGCCTTGGCTTTTTAATTGCCGCCTGCGGGCAAACAGGGCCGCTGGTACTACCTGAAAAAAATGACGCCCCAGCCAATGCCAGCGCGCAGTCTAAGTAGAGAACGCTTTCATGACGCCTTTTCAGTATATTAACGGCGAGCTTCACGCCGAGTCCGTTGCCCTCAGCAGTATTGCTCAGCAGTTCGGCAGCCCTTGCTATGTGTATTCCCGCGCGTATTTAGAGCAACGCTTTACTGAATACACCGAGGCATTGGCAGGCCAAGATCACTTGGTTTGTTACGCGGTTAAAGCCAACTCCAATATTGCAGTGCTCAATGTCTTAGCGCGTCTGGGCGCAGGTTTTGATATTGTCTCCGTTGGTGAGTTAGAGCGAGTGCTGGCGGCGGGTGGTAAAGCCGAGCGTATTGTTTTTTCTGGTGTGGGCAAGACCGCCGCGGAAATGCGCCGAGCCTTAGAAGTGGGTATTCACTGCTTTAATGTGGAATCAGAAGCTGAGCTAGAGCGTCTTAATCAGGTCGCCACTGATATGGGCGTTAGCGCCCCCATTTCCATTCGGGTAAACCCCGATGTGGATGCCAAAACCCACCCCTATATTTCAACCGGCCTGAAGGACAATAAGTTTGGCATCGATATCGCGCGGGCCCCCGAGGTTTATCGCCGCGCCGCGAGTCTGAGCAATATCACCATCAAAGGGGTGGACTGCCATATTGGCTCACAGCTGATCGATACCAGCCCATTCCTTGACGCCCTCGACCGCGTGCTCAGCCTGGTCGACACCCTGGCGGCGATGGACATCACCATTTCTCACCTCGATTTAGGCGGTGGCCTGGGGGTTCGCTATCGCGATGAAGTCGCACCGCTTACTGGCGAATATATCGCTGCGATACGCGCTCGTTTGGGCGAGCGCAAAGTAACCTTGATGTTTGAACCAGGGCGTTCGATAACCGCCAATGCGGGCGTGTTGCTGACCACGGTTGAATATTTAAAGTTAAATGAGCATAAAAATTTCGCGATTATCGACGCCGCCATGAATGACATGATCCGGCCCTCTTTGTACGAAGCATGGATGGAGTTATTGGCGGTAAAACCCCGCAATGAGGGCGTTTTACGTACATACGACTTTGTTGGGCCAGTCTGCGAAACCGGTGACTTTCTTGCCAAAGACCGCGAATTGCGCATTGCCGAGGGCGACTTGCTCGCACTGGCGTCTAGCGGTGCCTATGGATTTACCATGAGTTCCAATTACAATAGCCGAGGACGCGCGGCGGAAGTGATGGTAGACGGCGATCAATGTCACCTTATTCGCGCCCGCGAAACTGTCACCGACCTGATGCGTGGTGAAGCTGTGTTGCCCTGAGGGCGCAAGATCCGATAGCCGCACTGCGGCTGCACTGGACCGCACCCTCTACTTAGCAACCCGCCCGCATCGTTAACCGCGCCACCGGTGAGGCGCACCACAGGGTTTTGCGATGCAGTTACGTTTTACCAAAATGCATGGCCTGGGTAATGATTTTGTCGTTATCGATCTCATCACCCAGCGCTTTAAGCTTAAGCCGCACCATATTCGTAAAATTGCCGACCGGCATTTTGGGATTGGTTGCGACCAAGTTCTGGCGGTGGAAATCCCCACCCAGCCCGACGTCGATTTTCGCTATCGTATCTACAATGCCGAAGGCAGTGAAGTTGAGCAGTGCGGCAATGGCGCGCGCTGTTTTGCCCGCTATATCCGCGACAAACGCCTTACCGGCAAAGAGCGAATTAAGGTAGAGACCCTCGCTGGAATCATCGAGCTTGAGATAACCGAAAACCGTCACGTGCGCGTTGATATGGGCGCCCCGGTGCTCGACCCCAAACGCATACCCTTTACAGCAGAAAACCAAGCGGCGGACTACCTCTTGGCAATAAATGGGGTGGAATGGCGGGTTGGTGCAGTTTCCATGGGCAATCCCCACGTCATTCTACCCGTTGATGATGTTGACACCGCGCCGGTGGCCGAAGTCGGTCCTATTGCCGAGCAACATTCGCGCTTCCCGCAGCGGGTCAACGTCGGCTTTATGCAAATTGTCAATCGCGACACCATTAAGCTGAGGGTATTTGAACGCGGCGTGGGTGAAACCCTCGCCTGCGGTACCGGCGCCTGCGCCGCCGTAGTTAGCGGTATTGTGCAAGGCAAGCTAAACCCGGAAGTTACCGTGCACCTGCCCGGTGGTAGTTTGAGTATAGAGTGGCAAGGCGCGGGCCAGCCCGTTATTATGACAGGCCCCGCCACGACCGTTTTCGAAGGCCAGATACAAATATAGGATCGCCTGTGGACAGTGCACCCCCCAAAAAAGATGGTCTACCCAGCGAGAGTGAAGTTGCCCGTTATTTACGCAACCACCCCGGCTTCTTTCTCAACAACGAAGACATATTGTCTGAATTAAAGCTGACCCACCAAACCGGTAAAGTCGTTAACTTGGCCGAGCGTCAGGTTGAAATTCTGCGCGAACGCAATATGGACATGCGCAGCCGTCTCAGTAAATTGCTCGACAATGCGACCCGCAACGACCAGTTATTTGAGCGCAGTAAAAATCTTATTTTGACCTTAATAGAGTCAAAGCGCGCCGAAGAGCTAAGCAACAACCTCTGCCGCAACTTAGTTAGCGACTTCGACGACATCGACTACGCCAGCTTGATCTTATTTGCCGACCCCAATCGAGTTGGCAGCAGTGTACTTCGCGTCGTTAGCCCCGAGCAGGCCCAGCAGCAAATTGGCAGCTTACTGCGGGGTAAAAAGGCAATTTGCGGTGTACTCCGCCCCGAAGAATTGAGCTTTTTGTTTGGCCAACATGCCGACCACATTGGCTCAGCCGCCTTAATGCCAGTGCAGGCCGGCAATATCGACGGCGTGATTGCGATTGCCAGTAAAAACCCCCAGCATTTTAAATCTAGCATGGGCACGCTGTTTCTAGAATACATTGCCGAGGTAGTGAATCGCTGCCTGCCCAAGCTGATGAAGGGACCGTTTCTTTAGCGGGGAGATGGGAGACGCTAAAACCAAACGGCATTCGCTGCGCTCATTTGGATACCTGCCTACGCAGGTATGACTCGGTGGCGAGACAGACGCTTACTCTTGACCATCACTCCTGCGAAGGCATAACGACAAACCCATCAAGCTAAACCAACTGGCACTCCTGCGAAGCCGGACTCTGCCCCTGCGAAGGTTCAGGCGTCGCCCCTGCGAAGGCAGGGGTCCATCTTTACAACAAAGTTTGGGCGTAGACGATGGCGCCAAAAGGCATTCGCTGCGCTCATTTGGATACCTGTCTACGCAGGTATGACTCGGTGGCGAGGCAGACGCTTACTCTTGGCCGTCGCTTCTGCGAAGGCATAACGACAAACCCATCAAGCTAAACCAACTGGCACTCCTGCGAAGCCGGACTCTGCCCCTGCGAAGCCGGACTCTGGCCCTGCGAAGGTTCGGGCGTCGCCCCTGCGAAGGCAGGGGTCCATCTTTACAACAAAGTTTGGGCGTAGACGATGGCGCCAAAAGGCATTCGCTGCGCTCATTTGGATACCTGCCTACGCAGGTATGACTCGGTGGCGAGGCAGACGCTTACTCTTGGCCGTCGCTTCTGCGAAGGCATAACGACAAACCCATCAAGCTAAACCAACTGGCACTCCTGCGAAGCCGGACTCTGCCCCTGCGAAGGTTCGGGCGTCGCCCCTGCGAAGGCAGGGGTCCATCTTTACAACAAAGTTTGGGCGTAGACGATGGCGCCAAAAGGCATTCGCTGCGCTCATTTGGATACCTGTCTACGCAGGTATGACTCGGTGGCGAGGCAGACGCTTACTCTTGGCCGTCGCTTCTGCGAAGGCATAACGACAAACCCATCAAGCTAAACCAACTGGCACTCCTGCGAAGCCGGACTCTGCCCCTGCGAAGCCGGACTCTGGCCCTGCGAAGGTTCGGGCGTCGCCCCTGCGAAGGCAGGGGTCCATCTTTACAACAAAGTTTGGGCGTAGACGATGGCGCCATAAGGCATTCGCTGCGCTCACATGGATCCCTGCCTGCGCAGGGATGACTCGACGGCGAGGCAGACGCTTACTCTTGGCCGTCGCTTCTGCGAAGGCACAACGACAAACCCATCAAGCTAAACCAACTGGCACTCCTGCGAAGCCGGACTCTGCCCCTGCGAAGGCAGGGGTCCATCTTTACAACAAAGTTTAGGCGTAGACGTTGGCGCCATAAGGCATTCGCTGCGCTCATTTGGATACCTGCCTACGCAGGTATGACTCGGTGGCGAGACAGACGCTTACTCTTGGCCATCACTCCTGCGAAGGCAGGAGGTCCACTTTGGCAACGAAGCGCTAGCTAGACTGCAGAGCATAGCGCCTTTGGGTTCACCGTCTCCGGTCAAGCACCTCCCGCATCCGTCGTCACTGCCTGACAATGTCTATCCATAAACAGCTGCATTAACTTCAAGTACTCACTCTGCCCTAAGTGCACAAGGTGATTACCCGGAAACCAGTGCAAATGGGATTCTGGCCAGTGAGCGTGGAGCAGGCGCACAAAGCGCGGCGGGGTAAAGCGGTCGCCAGCGCCGCCGATGATCATGACCCGTTCTGGGTCAAGCTTGGGCTGGTAACTTAGTGGGCTGTGTATTGCCAGGCCGCGACGAAGATCCATTGGCGTTAAACCGGTGCGCGTGCCAATCAAGTCCATTAGGGCACCCGTTGGCTGCCAGCTGCGCACGGTATCGACCGGAGAGACTAAAGGTGAGTTCGGTATACAAAATGCTAAGCGTGGCTCAACAACCGCCATTATTGAACTCAAATAACCACCCAAACTAAGACCGCTAATCCCGACGTGGGGCGCGCCGCGCTCAAATAAGTAGTCTATAAACACCCGCGCATCAGACACGGCTTGGAGCATACCTTCATTTAGCTGCGAAAAGCCCCCGGCAAAGAGGCCGTAACCACTAAAAGGATGACGTGGCTCGGCGCGAGAGCCGTGAAACGGCTGGGTCATTAGCAATATGTCGTAACCATTGTTGTAAAACGAGCTCAGCGAAAAGAACACGCTATTAAAGGCATACGAGCTCTCGACCACACCATGCACAAAGATTAAGGTCGGACGCGGACCGTCTGGATGGCTCCAATACTGCGCGCAGGCAGTTCGGTTACGCTTATAGCTCAAATAGCTGTCAGTGAGCTCGGGGTTCAGCGGCGTAAACGGGCTAGTAAAACGCAATTCAACTGCGGGAATGTCTTTGGGCTTATAGCTAAAACGGCCAATTTTATGGGCTTCAACATTTACCTTAGGCGGCGGTATAAACACATCGTCAATTTCACGAGATTCCGCCAAACCAGCATAAAAATTCATGCGTGCCCGCTCGCGAGCCATGCCGCCGCCTAGCAAAAATTGAGGTAGCAATGCACCGGAAATCATTACGCCTAATCCGGTTCGCATCATGCGATCCATTATCGCCGTGCCATAAACCTTTAGTGGGTACTCACCATCGAGCTCAGTGCCGTCAGACTGACAGTAGAAATCTTCTGGCAGAGTGAGCCACCACGGCGGTGATTGTTTAACCGGCGGCAAAAGGGTTTGCGACATGCGTATTGTTCTCTTTTTATATTTAGCGAGAACTTAGTTGTAACATATCCGCCCTAAATAGCAGTAGTGCCGACTAAAAATAAATCCGCCACGAGGAAGTGCACGACTACGCTTGCTCCCACTGGAGGCAGTGCTTAAGCTGGGCACTCTGACTTTGCGGCGCCCGACATGAATATTCAGCACGAACTCGAGGATTTCTTGGACTATCTGGCCACCGCCCGACGGCTGTCGCCGCATACCCTTAGCGCCTATCGCAATGACCTTGCGAACTTCGTCGTGTTCTGTGAGCAGCAGAATTTGACCTCAGTCGACACCGCAGACAGCGCCCATATTCGCCATTTTATTGGTCAGCGGCGCAGTGCCAGCGCTGCCGCAGTGAGCATTCAACGCCTGCTGTCCGCGCTGCGCAGCCTCTACCGCTATCGAATACGCCACCGCGGCGCGATTCACAATCCGGCACTCGGCATTAGCGCACCCAAACGACCGCAACGGCTGCCAAAGACCCTTGACGTCGATATGATTAAGCAGCTCTTAGAGTTTGATGGCGATGAGCCCATTGATATTCGCGACCGCGCCATGATGGAGTTGTTTTATTCTTCGGGCCTACGGCTTGCAGAACTTGCTGCGCTCAATGTAGGCGATTTAGATTTAAATGACGCCTTAGTCACGGTGACCGGCAAAGGCAATAAAACCCGAACGCTGCCAATTGGTCGTATTGCGATTGCGGCCCTGAAGCAATGGCTCAACGCCCGCGACAGTCTCACTCCCGACCAAGCGTTGTTTCTTGGCCAACGCGGTCAGCGCCTCGGTCACCGCGCAATACAACAGCGCCTGCGCTTTCGCGCCACGCAGCAGGGTTTACCTGCCCACGTTCACCCGCATATGCTGCGCCATTCCTTTGCCAGCCATTTATTGGAGTCCAGCAGCGATTTGCGCGGTGTCCAAGAGTTACTCGGCCACGCCAATCTGTCGACGACCCAAGTTTATACTCATTTGGATTTCCAACATTTAGCCCAGGTCTATGACAAAGCCCACCCTCGAGCAACACGCAAGGTGAATAATGAGCAGGATTAAACTACTGAGCTTTGATCTAGACGACACCCTTTGGCATACCGCCCCCACCATCGCTAAGGCCGAGCAGGCATTTTATTTACACCTGCAAACCGCAGCGCCCGCGCTCACCGCTATGTTCAGCGCCAAGGCATTGCGTGAACACCGCCTGCAATACTTAAGCGCCAACCCTGGCCTAGAGCACCATATTTCGCAATGGCGGCTCGACAGCTTAAACCAGGCATTAATTGAATCTGGCTATGGTGAGCAAAGCCAAGAATTAGCAGCGGCGGCCTTTGATGTTTTTTATCAAGCCCGCCAGAATGTGCAGCTATTTGAACACTGCGCTAAGATACTTGCCGAATTAAGCCAAGAATTCCTGCTCATTAGTTTGACCAATGGCAATGCCGATCTCAGCCGCCTGCCGATTAGCCAGTACTTTCACTCCCATTATAGAGCCGAGCAAGTTGGCGCCGCCAAACCCGCAGCGCCACTCTTTTTGGAAGCATTAAGACAGGCCGATTGCCTGCCTCACGAGAGTATTCATATAGGTGACAATATCAATGACGATATCGCTGGGGCAAAGGCGGTCGGTATGCATGCTATTCAAGCGCGGCTTATAGAACGCGCGCCGGAACCACATCCACTGGCCGACCTGCACTTTGATGACTGGCGCGACTTACCACACTTAATTCAAAAACTGAATTCAAGCACGCGCTAGCCAATGTCGATGTCAGAACGTATCGGAGTCTGAATCGATGTCGGCAAGATTGCTGCGCATATGGGGTTCGAGATGTTTTATCTCGCCGCCGCGCGCCAAAAAATCTTGGACATCTTTAGACAGCTGATCCCGCATACGATCATGCACGGTTTGGCTCGGCACAAAGCTTGGGTTTGAAACTTGACTATCTGTACTACGACTACGCGACCCCATACGAACTCCTCCCGGAAACAAGAAACCCGCGTTTATATTGCGCTTTATACTGTTTTCATCCCCTAGCTGACAAGCATCAGATTAGGCTGTTTTGTTCTTAGCGGCGCGTTCAACTAATATATTTTGAGCTAAAGAAAAGAATTGTATCGGCACAAAAAAGGCGGCTAAAAAGCCGCCTATAACTTGCTGATGTAAACCGTGATTTAGATCGCGTCTTCGCCAGTCTCGCCGGTGCGAATGCGAATAACTTGCTCAAGCGAGGTGACGAATATTTTACCGTCGCCAATTTTACCGGTACAAGCGGCCTTAGTGACGGTATCAATGACTTTCTCTACCTGATCGTCGGTCACAGCAATTTCTAACTTAACCTTGGGCAGGAAATCGACAACGTATTCTGCGCCACGATACAGCTCGGTATGGCCTTTTTGGCGACCGAAGCCTTTAACTTCAGTTACCGTAACACCCTGCACGCCAATTTCCGACAAAGCGGCACGGACATCATCTAATTTAAACGGCTTAATAACCGCACTGACTAATTTCATCGCCGTAGTATCCCCTTCATTATGATTACTGCAATTTACACCCTATTTAGCCTCGGCTGCGGGGGTTTGGCAAGGTGATCACGTATTTTGCTGTAAATAAGTGCTAAAAAGCTGTTGGGTTAAGACGCATGAAACGCCAAGCCTGCACTAGCGCTACGCTTGACGGGGGACGGGAAACGCTTTTTATTCGCTGTCGCTCACATGGATACCTGCCTGCGCAGGTATGACCTCGTTCTGGTCCATACCTATCCCTGCCTACGTAGGTATGACGCCACCCTGGAGCATACCGTATCGTTCATGCGACGTTCGAGCGTCGCCCCTGCGGAGGCAGGGGCCCATCTCAGCAACGTCGTATAAAAATTAGCGCTGCTTGCAAAAGCATTCGCTGCGCTCACGTGGATACCTGCCTGCGCAGGTATGACCTCGTTCTGGTTGATACCCATCACTGCCTTCGCAGGTATGACGCCACGCTGAAACATAACGTATCGCTCATGCGACTTTCGAGCGTCGCCCCTGCGAAGGCAGGGGCCCATCTCAGCAACGTCGTATAAAAATTAGCCCTGCTTGCAAAAGCATTCGCTGCGCTGTACGACCGGTCAGAGGGGTTACACTTTAGCCCGGGCACATGGGTTACACTTCAAACTCATTGTCCGGGTCTAATAATCCGCTTTTGTCGCTCATCGAGTATGCCTAATTTCAATGTCGATACATAGGTCATCCAGCAGCCATCATCGATAGGCTCCAAGCCGATATATTCTCCCGCGAGCAAGTTGGCGACATAGATCGGTAGCTGCTTCCATTTCATATTCCCATCGGAACGCACTTTTCTGATCACGTAGTGATCGGGATAGTGAAACTCCTGTTCCTCGCCGGTATAAATTCGCGGTGACCGCGTGTAATGCTGCGCTGGTGGCGTATCGTTGAGCGCCTCATGGGGCCGGTAGTTGTTGTAACTAAACTGGTAGTGGTTAAAGGCGCGCTGCTGCGCGGATAAATCGCCTTTTGGCGGCTTGCAAACAGCGGCTTTTAAGCTTCGATGAAAGCGTTCATGGCGGCCATTTTCTTGCGGCCGACCAGGGCGTATTCGTTCAGGCATCACTCCTCGTTTTAATAACCATAGGCTGAATTGGCTAAGCCCACCGATACGCGTAGACGCAAACGGACTGCCGTTGTCTGAGCGAAGGTAGTCCGGCAAGCCATAGTCGTAAAACAGACGCTCAAATGCCGCTATGACGGGCGCTGTGTGTGTTGAGTAGAGACCCTTGCAGTCCAGCAGGTAGCGGCTGTAATTATCAAATACGGTTAAGGGATAGCAGCGCTTTTGATTGCCCAGCAGAAAGTCGCCTTTGAAATCCACACTCCAAACACGGTTTGGCTCACTTGCATGAGATAACGGCGCCGTCCTTGCCGGTGACTTATAGCGACGATTCCCGCGGTGCTTTACAAGCCCTTGGCGAGCGAAAATCTCACTCACCGTGCTGTGCGCAGGCCAGCATGAGTCTGGCTGGGTATTGCGTAAATACGCAACGACTTTACGGGGCCCCCAATCGGGAAACGCAAATTTAGTGTTTATGAGCGTCTGGGTAATCGATTCAGGCGTTTGATGCGTTTGCTGGTGTCGTGCTCGTGACCGATCGGACAAATCAGTCATGCCTTCCATTTTAAGGCGATAGACCCATTTGTGGCCCGTCTTGCGACTGATCCCGAAAGCTCTGCACAGTGCCGTCATCGAATGACGGCCTGTGAGCCAGGCTTTTAGGAAATGCTCCCGCTCGCTTACGTGGTCGGTCTTGTGCCAAGGCATGACAAACTCCTTATCGTTGTGGGATAAGAAGTGTTACCTATGTGGTCGGGCTAATCTGTAACCTATGTGACCGGTTTGTACCCGCTCATGTGGATACCTGCCTGCGCAGGTATGACCTCGTTCTGTTGATATCTATCACTACCTTCGCAGGTATGACGCCACGCTGAAACATACCGTATCGTTCATGCGACGTTCGAGCGTCGCCCCTGCGAAGGCAGGGGCCCATCTCAGCAACGTCGTATAAAAATTAGCCCTGCTTGCAAAAGCATTCGCTGCGCTCACGTGGATACCTGCCTGCGCAGGTATGACCTCGTTCTGGTTGATACCCATCACTGCCTTCGCAGGTATGACGCCACGCTGAAACATAACGTATCGTTCATGCGACGTTCGAGCGTCGCCCCTGCGAAGGCAGGGGCCCATCTCAGCAACGTCGTATAAAAATCAGCCCTGCTTGCAAAAGCATTCGCTGCGCTCACGTGGATACCTGCCTGCGCAGGTATGACCTCGTTCTGGTTGATACCCATCACTGCCTTCGCAGGTATGACGCCACGCTGGAACATAACGTATCGTTCATGCGACGTTCGAGCGTCGCCCCTGCGAAGGCAGGGGCCCATCTCAGCAACGCCGTATAAAAATTAGCCCTGCTTGCAAAAGCATTCGCTGCGCTCACGTGGATACCTGCCTGCGCAGGTATGACCTCGTTCTGGTTGATACCCATCACTACCTTCGCAGGTATGACGCCACGCTGGAGCATATCGTATCGTTCATGCGACGTTCGAGCATCGCCCCTGCGGAGGCAGGGGGTCCATCTCAGCAACGTCGTATAAAAATTAGCCCTGCTTGCAAAAGCATTCGCTGCGCTCACGTGGATACCTGCCTGCGCAGGTATGACCTCGTTCTGGTTGATACCCATCACTGCCTTCGCAGGTATGACGCCACCCTGGAGCATACCGTATCGCTCATGCGACTTTCGAGCGTCGCCCCTGCGAAGGCAGGGGCTCATCTTAGCAACGTCGTATAAAAATCAGCCCTGCTTGCAAAAGCATTCGCTGCGCTCACGTGGATACCTGCCTGCGCAGGTATGACCTCGTTCTGGTTGATACCTATCACTGCCTGCGCAGGTATGACTCAAACTCGAAATCATCACTCCGCAGAAGAATTTTAGGCCGATGCTTGCGGGGGAGAAAGTGGCCGGATCGGCTTTTGCGTCTCCGGTCTCCCGTCAAACCTAAAGCAAAAAAAAGGGCGCTCAATGAGCGCCCTGAAATCACCAAACGGGGAGAGTCTTACTTGTTGGTGAATTCTGGATAAGCTTCCATACCGCATTCAGAGAGGTCGACACCTTCGTACTCTTCCTCTTCAGATACACGTATGCCCATAACCACTTTGAGTATGCTCCAAACCACCAGGCTTGCACCAAATACCCAAGCGAAGATGATCGCTGCGCCGTAAATCTGAGCACCAAAGCTGGCATCGGTGTTCGTTAATGGCACGGCCATCAGGCCCCACAAACCAACAACACCGTGTACAGAGATCGCACCAACTGGATCGTCGATTTTGATTTTGTCCAAGGCCAAGATCGAGAACACAACAATCACACCACCAACGGCACCGATTAAGGTTGCGGCCATTGGGCCAGGTGTCAGTGGTTCTGCAGTAATAGCAACCAGACCAGCCAAGGCGCCGTTCAATGCCATGGTCAAATCCGCTTTACCGAACAGAATGCGAGCAACCAACAGGGCAGCAATCAAACCACCTGAAGCAGCGGCGTTGGTGTTAACAAATACTTGTGCCGTGGCGTTGGCTTCTTCAATGTTAGAAACCATCAGCTCAGAGCCGCCGTTGAAGCCGAACCAGCCCATCCACAGAATGAAGGTACCGAGGGTTGCCAACGGCAGGTTAGCGCCAGGGATCGCATTAACTTGACCACTTGCACCGTACTTGCCCTTACGTGCACCCAGTAGCAATACACCAGCCAATGCTGCCGCAGCGCCACACATGTGAACCACACCAGAACCCGCGAAGTCAGAGAAGCCAGCTGCGTCTAAGAAACCGCCGCCCCATTTCCACATACCTTGTAGTGGGTAAATAACACCGGTCATTACCACTGCAAAAGCAAGGAAGGCCCATAGTTTCATGCGCTCAGCAACCGCACCGGAAACAATCGACATAGCAGTAGCAACAAACACTACTTGGAAGAAGAAGTCTGAAGAACCAGAGTAGTAGATGTCGCCGTTAGAGGCTAAGACCTCTTCTACTGACGCATCAGAAATGCCATTGCCAAACCATGAGTCAGGCAGAATGCCACCCTCCGAACCACCGTACATAATGGTGTAACCGCACAACAAATACATGGTGCAGGCAATTGCGTACAGTGCGATGTTTTTGGTTAAAATTTCAGTCGTATTTTTTGAACGAACCAGACCGGCTTCGAGCATGGCAAAACCTGCTGCCATCCACATAACCAGCGCGCCACAGACGAGGAAGTAGAACGTGTCCAGGGCGTACTTGACCTGTATGATGTCTTCCATCACATGCCCTCCAAAGGGAAAGAGAATAATCTTTTAATTAATGTTTATAACAACCGTAATGCGAAATTAAATAGCGTCTTCGCCAGTCTCGCCGGTACGGATACGAACAACCTGCTCAAGTGCGGTTACAAAAATTTTGCCGTCACCAATTTTGCCGGTATTCGCTGATTTAGTAATTGCTTCAATAGTCGGCTCAACGGAACCGTCAGCAACTGCAACTTCGATCTTCACCTTAGGAAGAAAATCTACAACGTACTCAGCGCCACGATACAACTCTGTGTGACCTTTTTGGCGACCAAAACCCTTCACCTCGGTAACAGTTATGCCCTGTACGCCGATGTCAGACAGCGCCTCACGCACATCATCAAGTTTGAATGGCTTAATAACAGCCGTAATCAATTTCATCGGAAATCTCCTGTTAATGTGCGTGAATCACACACTAGGACTAAGTTAAAAAAATGACCGGCAACAACAAGTCACCGGTCGGGGTATTACATAGAAATTGGCAAGCTATAAGAAACAATGAATTTTGGATCTGTATCTACAGCTAAAACATCATCACCATCCTGCTGGCTCACAATAAACGACAGATTGTCGTTATAAGCATAAGAGAGGTCGGCGTGCATAGTTTCGTCACCATCGATATCTTCCATACCAATAGTTAACGAGAATGCACCTACACTGCCGCTAACGGTGTAGTAGTTGTATAAGGTGTAGCCAGATGGGCCAGCAATCGGCTCATAGTAAGAGACGCTAATTGGGCCAAGACCAACGGTAAGGATTAGGTCAGAATGCTCGAATAAATCCGTTTCTTCAGTGCCAAGGTAGCCAGCGCCCGAAGGATAGTTGTAATTCCAAACGCTGATGTCGAAACTTACACCGCCACCAATTTCCATACCGTAGCCAGCGTATAGGTCGTACTCGGTGCCAGCAGATGTATCACCAGAAGATGCCCAAGCGCCAATATAGGCACCACTAGTGCTGTAGCTTAGATCACCGGACACGGCAGGCGTACCGGAGCCTAAGTCATAACCACGCCACAAGTAAGTGCTAGCAACACCAACACTAGCGGCGACTTCAGCAGAAGCTGGAGCAGCAATCATCGTCATTGAAGCAGCTGCAACACCGGCAGCCAGTAAAGTTTTCATTGATTTCATATTTTAGTCTCCGCATTTTGGTATATAGAAAGTGATCAAGCACAATCTTGTCTTAGCTATAGCATGTTCGATGCCAACTACATTTTTATTATTTAAATTCAACAAGTTACAGAGAAGTCACTCCATACAAACAAAGCAGGACAATAATCAGGCTTTGCAGGCCTATCCAAAACCACGAGCTTACGCACAAACATAGTGCATAGGGCAAAATATGCTTTACAAAACGCCTCAAAAATATGCACACAGCCATTACTAAGTGCTAAACAAGCTTAAAAATGCCGTCGGAAATTGAAATTTAATCTAACAAAAACAAATAGTTAACTAGAGACCGCAGGGTTTGACTTCACCATCCTCACCTACCGCTACTTGCTGCGCACTATTTGAGTGCCTGCGCACTATTTGCCAGCGATATCGCTTTTTATTGAATAAAAAAAGGGCGCCATAGGCACCCTTTTAGGACAAGATAAAGCGTAATCGAGAATTAGTCTGACTTAGCAGGCTGCTCCGCGCCCTGCTGAGCTTCTAATTTTTCAATACGTTGACGCAAGCGCGCAATTTCACGCTGCAAGGCTTTGAGACTCACCTCACTGCTTGAGGGCACCGCTTTCACCGTACTTGTGATCAATTGATCGACTAAAATGCGGCCTGGCTTACCCGCTGAACCCATTACGCCAGGGCTGCCTGCAAGCCCGCCTGTTGCCCCGGCAACCCACTTCCGACCACTGCCTGTTAGCGTTTTTTTAGTTGCATAATAACCGCCGCCACCAGCACCACCAGAACCCGCATCACCACCTTCACCACCTGCTCCGCCATCGGCATTAATACTGAGGCGACTCACCATGCTGTCGCCAGATTCAGTTTTGGCAACACTTTGATACAAAAAGGTAACATCACCGCCACGACCACCTTCACCGCCGTCGCCACCGTTACCGCCTTCACCCGCAACCTCGGCGTCACATTTAGTATTAAGGTCAGCGCCATCACCACCAGCACCACCGAGGCCACCGTCACCACCAGCACTGAAAATTTCCATGCTGCCCAGGCTTTCTAAGGCAAGTTGTAAGCGGATTTCAACACCATCGCTACCAGCTTGACCACTTTCTCCGGGCTGACCGTCGACAAACTCATCACAGGCTGGCGCGGTCACTCCTGGCGCACCGTTTTGACCAGCAGATCCGCGACCATCTATGACCACATTTTTACCAATATTAGCCAGTCGGGCATGTACCCGCCACGAGTTTACCCCGGGAGCAAAGCTAATTCGGGCATCGTCACCAATATTCAGCTTATCTAAAATCAATTCCTGTTGATCAACACCAACAAGATAGGCTTGGCCAGCCGGAATTGTTAAATCGGTTGCCATGCTCGTCAGCGGAACCAATGCTAACGCCATTGTGGCAAGGTATTTCATGAGAGTGTCCTAAAGGGGTAAAGGCCGCCATTATAATCCTTGGCAAGAATAAAAATGCGGCATTTTGTGTGAATAGTCATCAATTAGTATGACATATGTGACGGACGGTTATGCACCCAAAATCACTTCCGCATATTTATTACGGCGGAGATTTATTTCAATATCTCAGCGTCAGGCTCGACTTTTCGTCATAGCGATCCATTTCAATGCTTAACGTTTTTGTCATCCCTGGAGAGGTAAGGACAATTATCTACGAGGGCGTTGCGAAGATCTTGTTGAGTTAACACTTAAAACCAAGCTCCGTCGCTGGGATGGACTCCTGCCTTCGCAGGAGTGACGACAATTTAATTCTCTATTAACGTTCAGCCTTCGCAGGAGTGACCGCCTATCCCTTCCATTACTAAGTCATCCCTGCGCAGGCAGGGATCCATATGAGCGCAGCGAATGCTTATTACGCCAACGTATAAGCCCACATTCCGTTGCAAAGATGGACCCCTGCCTTCGCAGGGGCGGTGCTCGGCCTTCGCAGGAGTGACGAAATCAACAGCGTCATCCCTGCGCAGGCAGGGATCCATATGAGCGCAGCAAATACTTATTACACCAACGCCTAAGCCCACATTCCGCTGCAAAGATGGACCCCTGCCTTCGCAGGGGCGGTGGTCGGCCTTCGCAGGAGTGACGAAATCAACAGCGTCATACCTGCGCAGGAGTGACGAATGATTGATTTGTTGTCATACCTGCGCAGGCAGGTATCCAGGTACAGCGCAGCGAATGCTTAATTACGCCAACGTCTAAGCCCACATTCCGTTGCAAAGATGGACCCCTGCCTTCGCAGGGGCGGTGCTCGGCCTTCACAGGAAGGACGGCTTATAATTTAAGTCATACCGCGCAAGCAAGGATACCCGAACACAGTGAATACTTTTGATACAAGCGTGATAGCTTGAGGCAGCTGCGGGTCAGTCTCTGTAACTCTTCTGGCGGGGCAAATGCCTTGATCGCCGGCGGCCCAACATCCGGCCCTATCACCCGTCATCTTATTAGCGTTATATTGCGTAGCACTGGTTTGAATTTGACTAAAAAGAAGGAGCCTAGAATGAAGTTAGTCGCATGGTTTAGCGCATTAGTATTTTTTGCCTCGGCGGCGAATGCCGAGCTTGTTGAGAGTAAGTTAACACTGCCAGGTAAGTTGGGTTCGGCGGTGCTGTACAGCGATTCATCCAAAACCGAAGCCGGTCCGGCGGTGATTGTTGTGCATGAGTGGTGGGGATTAAATGATTATGCCCGAGGCCGGGCGCAGCAATTAGCCGAAGCGGGTTATACGGCTATCGCGGTAGATATGTATGGCAATGGCAAAAGCACCGAGCATCCCAAAGACGCCATGGCGTTTATGAATGCGGCGTTGGCCGAGCCCGCTAAAATGAATGCCCGCTTTGACGCGGCATTGGCTATTTTGCGTAAGCAGCCCGCTGTGGATGCCAGCAAATTGTACGCGATTGGTTACTGCTTTGGTGGCGCTGTGGTGTTGAATCAGGCGCGGCGCGGCTTAGATTTGGCTGGAGTCGCCAGTTTTCATGGCAGCTTGGGCACCGAAACTAAAGCTAAGCCAGACACGATTAAAGCGAAGGTTTTAGTGGCAACCGGCGGTGCCGATCCCATGGTACCGCCCGCGCAGGTCGGTGGTTTTGTTGAAGAAATGAGTGCCGCCGGGGTGGATTTGCAGTTATTGAGTTTCCCCGGCGTTGTGCATAGCTTCACTAACCCTGGCTCTACCGCGATTGGTGAAAAAACCAAAATGCCTTTGGCCTATGACGCCAATGCCGACCGCGTAAGCTGGGAAGCCTTAATGACGATGCTAGCAGAGTAAATAGCGAACTCGGTACGCCCTACTCACGCGTGCCGAGTTAGTTAAACAGTGACTGTAGGCTAAGAAAGCCAAATACGATCAAGGCTAGGATAATAAGAATATTACTGCCGATGCCAAATCGATGCGCTTTAGTAATGATGCGGTTATTTAAATACAGCAAAGTTAATGCAAGAAAGGGCATAAAAAACGCACCGGTCACCGCGTAAAGCATCACCAACCACACGGGTTTCCCCAGTAGTAAAAGGAGCATGGGAGGCAGTGCGAGATAGCCTAAAAAGCCCCGATAGGCCCAACTATTCTGGTCGGCTGCGGCTCGTTGTTTAGATTTGCTGCGGGTGGCCATTATATCGGCAAACAAATAGGGCACCCCCTGCCATACACCGAGCATAGAGCTAAACACCGCCGCCCAGACCCCGAGTAAAAACACCTCTCTAAATACCGGCGACAATGTGCGCCCTAACTCGTCGGCCATGGCCACTAACACTTGGTTACCTTGTATTGTGGCTGGCGCGGCTTTGGCAGCGAGTAACATAATGCCAATACCGAATAGCGCGGTAATGGTATAAGCCACGATCAAATCTACGCGGGCCAACGGCAGGGCGGCGCTGCTGTGCCACGCCTTTTCTCGCATCCAGTAGCCGTAGCACAGCAGGGTTACGCTGCCGCCAACCCCGCCGATGACGGCCAATACCATATTGTCATGAGATTGCACGCCAGTATCTGCAAGCAGAGTTTGTTGTAAATTAATGCCGGATAAATCAAGGCTGGCCAGTGCCGCCATTACCGTAGTAAACATCAATAGAATCAGCACTTTCATTGCCGACTCAAACACCGAGTAGCGACCAAACAACACCAATAATACGGCCAGCAGGGAGTGCAATACCGCCCAACTATTGATCGACAGCTGCGGGAATAAGGCATTGGCGGCGAGACCACAGGCCGCCATGAGGGCGGCGCCCACTAAGAAACCCCACAGCAAAAGATAAATCAGAAAATAGCTATTCACCCAGCGCGGCAAATGTTGTTGCCAGCCCTGCAAAATACTGGTGCCCGTGCTGAGTTGCCAGCGCGCCAAGCCTTCATTTAACGCCAGCTTGATGAGCGCGCCAAAAACCACCGCCCAAATAATTTGGCCGCCGAGACTGGCGCCGGATACAGCGGCGGCCACCAAATCTCCGGCGCCAAGACCGGTGGCGGCAACAACAAAACCGGGGCCGATCAAGGTCAGGTTTTTTAATAATTTCATGCTTGGCCTTAGGCGATATTGCTGGGTGACGTTTAGCATGAGTATGCCGATGAATTGATACTTCGTCACGCTAGGGCTCGGCGTTTACTGCGTTGTGCACCGACATTCTTTACAATAGCGCGTATGAGCGATTCGAATATTCCCCCAGATAAGCCCCTGCACCGCCTGAAAACTGGTGCGCTTTCCCGTCGTCTTGAGCTGTCAAAACTCGGCTTGCGCTATGGCAGTCGCGCCCTGCGTCAAAATTTATGGGAGCGGATTAGCGGCGACAGCGATGAGGCGCTGGCGAAGCGTCGCGAAAACATCGATTTTTTTGTCAGCGAGCTAGGCCGCTTAAAGGGCAGTGTGGTCAAAATTGGCCAGATGATGGCAACCTATGGCGACTATATGATGCCGCCGGAAGTGGCCGAGGCCCTGCACAATCTTGAAGACAACACCCCGCCCATGGCGTGGGCGGTCATTGAGCAAGCGCTGCACAAAGAGTTAGGGGCGGAGGCCTTGTCTGCTTTGAATATTGATCGTCAGCCATTGGCGGCGGCCTCGCTCGGCCAAGTGCACCGCGCGCGCCTGCGTGCAACGGGCGAACAGCTGTGTATTAAAGTGCAGTACCCCGGTGTGGAAGAAACTATCGATGCTGATTTTAACGCGGTGCTGCGCCTCTTGAAGGTGTCGCGGCTTTTATCCAGCACGCGCAATATTGACGACTGGTTTGGCGATATTCGTCTATTGCTCCACAAAGAAGTGGATTATGAGCAGGAACGTCGAGACCTTGATTTTGTCGGTAAATCTTTGGCCGCTGATGAGCGCTTTGTAGTACCAAAAAGCTACCCCGAATTTTCCACTCGCCGGGTGTTGACGATGAGCTACGAGGCGGCTGACTCGGTCAATTCTACCGCCGTGGCAAATTTACCCCAGGCGCGTCGCGATCGTTTGGGCAGTGCGGTATTAGATGTGTTCTTGACCGAGTTATTTACCTGGCGGCGGATGCAGACCGATCCCAATTTTGGCAATTTTCGGGTACGTATTGACCCTATTGGTAACCGCGATCAGTTGCTGCTCTTAGATTTTGGTGCCATGCGCATGTTGCCGGATGAGTTCGCCAATGAATTTTGTGCAATGATGGTCGCAGCCTATCAGCGAGATAGCGCAGTATTTTTACAAAAATCGATTAGCTTGGGTTTTATGAAAGCCCATTTCCCCCAAGCAGTGTTAGATAATTTTGTCGATATTGGCATTGATATCGCTGAACCGCTGCGCACCCCAGATGAGCATGTTCCCGCGTATGCGGTAAATGAGCATGGCCAGTATCACTGGCGCCAGAGCGGCCTGCCCAAGCGGATTGCCAAGCGGGCCGTGGCGGCGTCGATCAGCAAATATTTTGCACTGCCGCCCAAAGACTTTTTATATGTGATGCGCAAACTCATGGGCATCTACGCCTTAATATCGCTGTTTGATGCGCAATTTACGGCAGATACGGCGCTGCTGAAATACCTGCCCGCTGCGTCGCCCCCGCCCGAGCGCTAGCAATAGTATTCCCTGCAAAACGCAGACGAAAAAAAGCCGCTAAAGGTAGCGGCCTAAAATTTTGAGACTGAGTGAGCTTAATTCCTAATCTTCGAGTAGTTCTACGCTCGAAAAGTTCAATTGGATTACATCATGGATTGCGCAATACCTTCGACATCCAAGGTCAACTCGACAATTTGTGATGCGGGGCCAAGGTCAAAATCAATGCCAAAGTCTTTCAAGGCAATTTCGGTAGTGCCGTGAAAGCCCTGACGGTAGCCGCCCCAAGGGTCTTTGCCGCCACCAATCTCGCTAACCGCAATCGTTACCGGCTTGCTGACGCCATGCAGGGTTAAAGTGCCTTTTAGCTCCGCTTTACCGTCACCTAAGGCCTTGAAACTCGTGCTTTTAAAGGTCGCTGTCGGGTATTTGTCTACCGCAAGAAAATCTTTGCCGCGCAAATGCTTGTCGCGCTCAGCGTGATTACTGTCGACGCTGGCAGTTTTAATAGTGACATCGACTGACGATGCATCTGGCTTGGCGGGATCGTAATTAAATCTACCCTCAAACTCATTAAAGCGACCATACAGCCAGCTATAGCCCAAGTGCTTAATTTTAAAATTGATAAACGCATGTGCACCGGCGGTGTCAATTTTGTATTCGGTGGCATGAAGCGCGCCACTAAAACTCAATAAAGCGGTAAATCCAATCGCGAGTAGACGTTTCATTGTTTGGCTTCCTTTTTGTTAATAGTGTGGTTGCTTGCTGATATTGCGTCGCGGCCCAGCATTTTTAGCAGAGTCGTGTCACGGTTAATAAAATGGTGTTTTAAGGCGGCGAGCGCATGAACGCTCGCTAGTGCGATTAGTACCCAAGCCAATATCTCATGGATCTCGCCCGCGATATCTTCCTGCTCAGGCAGATCATAAATTGTGGCCGGCACGCTAAACCAGTTAAATACCTCAATCGCGCGACCATCGGCGGTCGATATAAAGTAGCCCGCAATCATCAGAGCAAACATCAAACCGTACAGCGCAATATGCGTGAGGTGAGCAGTTATTCGCTCCCAGACCTTAAGGGCAGGATCATCGTCAGGGCGAATATTGAGATTGCGCCAAACCACGCGAATGATGAGTAAGACGAACAGTAATATACCGACACTTTTATGGATGGCTGGGCCGTCTTTGTACCACGGGTCGTAATAGGACAAACTGCGCATCCACAGCCCAAGGGCAAACATGCCTATGACCGCGAGCGCCATACTCCAATGCAAAGCGATGCTAAGCCAACCGTAACGGCTTGCGGTATTCTTGGCTGGCATGGCGTCTCCTTTGCCTCAGTTAAATCAATGAAGCTAGTATATAAAGAAACCGCTGATATAAAAGTGCAAAATTTTGGGTAAATAGATCAGGAATTTAGATCTATTTGATAATAGCCTTCTGAATGCGTTCGCTGCACTCATATGGACCCCTGCCTTCGCAGGGGTGACGAGGGGATTAGCTTGACGCATTGTTTAATTATAACGGTGCGTTATCCCTTCGTAGACAGGAATCCATGTGAGCCTAGCAAATGCCGTATCGCGCTAAATTTTAAGCCCGAACCCCGTTGCTGGGAGGGATCCCTGCCTTCGCAGGGGCAGTGCTCGGCCTACGCAGGAGTGACGGTTGATTTAGTCTGACGCAGTTACCGTCATCATTGCTCAGGCTCCCTAAACGTCATCCCTGCGCAGGCAGGGATCCATGTGAGCGTAGTGAATGCCGTATCGCGCTAAGGTTTAAGCCCGAACCCCGTTGCTGGGATGGACTCCTGCCTGCGCCGGAGTGACGAGTAGGTTAGCTTGGGGTATTTCTTCATTATGCCGGTGCGTCATTCCTGCGAAGGCAGGGATCGGTATCCACGTAAACAGCTCAGTGACTGCCTTGTTGGCTTAACGTTTAAGCCTGCACTGCGTTGCGAAGATGGACTCCTGCCTACGCAGGAGTGACGAGGGAATTAGCTTGACGCAATATTTAATTATAACCGTGCGTTATCCCTGCATCAGAGTGACGGCTTGCGGCAGCTAGGTTACTACACCGTCATATGCCGCCGTACGTCTTCTTCTACCATTTCGTCACCACTGCCAGATAATATTACTTCGCCGCGATCCATTACCGCGTAGTAATCTGCTAGCTCCCGGGCAAAATCAAAGTATTGCTCTACAAGGACAATCGCCATCTCGCCCTGCTGACGCAGGATGGTAATGACATTATGAATGTCTTTAATAATAGAGGGCTGTATCCCCTCTGTCGGCTCATCTAATACTAATAAACGCGGCTTAGTAATTAAGGCACGAGCTATCGCCAACTGCTGTTGTTGGCCGCCAGATAAATCGCCGCCGCGACGTTTGAGCATGCTTTTTAGCACCGGAAACAAATCAAATATTTCTGGGCTAATTTTACGCTGGCTGCGTTTGAGCGGCGCGTAGCCGGTATAAAGGTTTTCTTGCACGGTGAGCTGAGAGAAAATTTCGCGGCCCTGTGGCACATAGGCAATGCCCGCGCGGGCGCGATCTGCCGGGGCCATCGCGCTAATGTCTTTGCCATCAAGTACGATACTGCCGCCACGCACCGGATGGCGACCGGTGATGGCTCTTGCCAAGCTGGACTTACCTACACCGTTACGGCCGAGTATGCAGGTCACCTTGCCCTTCTCTGCGCTAATATTTACTTTGCGCAGCGCTTGGCTAGCGCCGTAATAGAGGTCAATCTCATTGACTAACAACATAGTTTTAACGTCCTAAATAGACTTCAATCACCCGTGGATTAGCCGACACGACTTCTAGGCGGCCCTCAGCCAAAACACTGCCTTCATGTAGGACGGTAACTTTACTGTCTAGCGCCTTAATGAAATCCATATCGTGCTCGACCACCACCACGGTGTGCTCCCGGTTAATTTCTTTTAGTAGTGCAGCGGTTTCCATGGTTTCTTGATCGGTCATACCCGCGGCTGGCTCGTCGACCAGCAAGAGTTCCGGCCCCTGCACAATCAACATGCCTATTTCCAGCCACTGCTTTTGACCGTGCGAAAGACTGCCCGCTAACTCGCTGGTTTTTGCTTTTAGGCCGACCAGTTTAACCACTTCATTTATCCGGTCGCCCTGCTCGCTGCTCAGCTTATGCCAGAGCGCGCGAATCACACTGCGATTACCCGCCAGCGCCAGTTCCACGTTTTCCCAAACAGTGAGGGTTTCAATAACCGTGGGCTTTTGGAATTTACGGCCAATACCCAAGTTGGCTATATCCGCTTCGTCGTATTGCGTCAGGTCAATGCTGTCGCGAAAGCGTACTTCCCCCGAGTCCGGCCGAGTTTTTCCAGTGATGATATCCATCATGGTACTTTTACCTGCGCCGTTAGGGCCGATAATTGCGCGCAATTCGCCCGGGGCAATATCTAAAGACAAATTATTAATCGCTTTGAAACCATCAAAACTTTTGGTCACACCGTTGAGGTACAACATGCTCTGGAGTTCCGAGCTGTGAAAGCCCGGACTTTTTACAACGGCACTCATGATTCAGCTCCTTGTGACGTGGGTGCATTGCGCTCGGCGCGGCGATCTTGCAATTGTTTAACCACGCCCACTATGCCCTTAGGTAAATACAAAGTGCTGACCACAAACAGCGCCCCCAACATAAACAGCCATACTTCGGGGAAGGCGCCGGTAAAATAGGTTTTAGCGTAATTCACTGCCACCGCGCCGATGACCGCGCCAAACAAAGTACCGCGGCCACCGATCGCTACCCAAATAACAATTTCAATAGAGTTGATTGGCCCAAATTCGCCGGGGTTGATTATACCAACCTGAGGCACATACAAAGCACCCGCAATGCCAGCCAATATCGCCGACACCACAAACACAAAGAGCTTAAAATGCTCAACCCGATAACCCATAAAGCGTGTGCGACTTTCGGCATCGCGTATTGCCACCAACACCCGACCGTATTTACTGCTCACAATCGCGCGGCACAAAATATAGGCGAGCATCACGCTCAGCGCCGACAAAGCGAACAACACACAGCGGGTGATATCTGACTGCAAATTAAAGCCGAGAATGTCTTTAAAATCGGTAAGGCCATTATTGCCGCCAAAGCCCATATCATTGCGGAAGAAAGCCAACAGCAATGCATAGGTCATGGCCTGGGTAATAATCGACAAATACACGCCGGTTACTCGCGACCGAAATGCCAGCCAACCAAACACAAAGGCCAATGCGGCAGGTACCAAGGCCACCATAAACATAGCGAAGAAGAAATTATCAAAGCCGTACCAATACCAGGGCAGCTCAGTCCAGTTCAAAAACACCATAAAGTCGGGCAAGTCGGCATTGCCATACACGCCACGCTCTCCGATTTGCCGCATTAAATGCATGCCCATGGCGTAGCCGCCCAGTGCGAAAAACGCGCCGTGGCCCAAACTCAAAATTCCGCAATAGCCCCAGATTAAATCCAGCGCCAGTGCGAGCAAGGCATAGCACAGATACTTGCCCAGCAAGACCACGATATAGGTGGGAATATGCAATAAGCTGCCCTCGGGCATTAGCAAATTACACAGCGGCACCAGCACCATGGCGGCAAACAACACCATTAACAAATAGCTACCCGCTTTATCTGCTAGTAATAAACGGCCAATGGCACTGCGTTCAAATATTTTTGTATTCAGCATGGTCAATTAATCCTCTACCGAGCGGCCTTTAAGAGCGAACAAACCGCGAGGCCGCCACTGAATAAACAGAATGATGAACACCAGCACAAAGATCTTGGCCAGTACCGCACCCGCAAAAGGCTCTAAGAATTTATTGGCTACCCCGAGGCTCATCGCCGCGAAGAAAGTGCCAAATAAATTACCCACCCCGCCAAACACCACCACCATAAAGGAGTCGATAATATATGACTGACCGAGGTTGGGACCGACATTGGTGAGCTGGCTCAAGGCCACTCCGGCAATACCGGCAATGCCGGAACCTAAACCAAAGGTTAAGGCGTCTACCCAACCGGTACGTATGCCCATGGAATTGGCCATAGCGCGGTTCTGCGTAACGGCGCGCATCTGCAAACCGACAAAGGTTTTCTTTAACAAAAACACCAGCAGCAATAACACGATTAAACTGAAGGCAATGATGTATAGACGGTTATAGGTCAGTGACAGCGCGCCGTTAATTTCTAGCGAGCCACTGAGCCAACTTGGCGCGGTAACCGATTTGTTTAGCGGTGAGAAAATACTGCGCACGGCTTGCTGCAAAATCAGGCTCACACCGAAGGTAGCCAACAAAGTCTCTAGCGGACGCCCGTATAAATGACGAATAATACCCCGCTCAATCACAATTCCCACTAAACCCGACACCATAAACGCGGCGGGAATGGCGACAATAATCGAGTAATCAATATAGTTTGGCATGAGTAATTGGATGACATAGGTGGTGTACGCTCCCAGCATCATCATTTCGCCATGGGCCATATTAATAACGCCCATAACGCCGAAGGTAATCGCCAAACCCACGGCGGTAAGTAACAGCACCGACCCTAAGCTCAAGCCAAAAAACGTATTCTCAATTAATTTGTAAATTTTTGCTTCGCTGCGCATTTCCTTTAACACGGCAGCAGCCGACTCCCTTACCAAGTCGTCTTTTTCGGTATAGTTTCCGTCGCTATCGGTTAGCTGCATGGCGGCAAGAATCGACATGGCATCGCTGTCGAGGGTGCCGCGAAAAGATTCGATGGCCTCCAAACGCAATACCTGTTCATCGGAATTCAAATTCACCATCGCCGCGGCAAGTCTCAAAGATTCGATTACCTTGGTATCAGTTTCCATTACCAGTGCACGTTCAATAGCGTGCAAAAATTCCGGTGACGGGCTGCGCACCAAGTTTTTGGCGGCCTGCAATCGCACAGCACTGTCTTCGCTGCGCAGTGCAATTTCAGCCAGCACACCGCGCAATACCGTGCGCAGCTCATTATTAATGCTAATTTTACGCACTGCGCGACTGCCCACTACGCCGAGATCTTCACTGCCAATAACCGCGACCGCGCTGTAGCCATCGGCGTGACTATGAGCGTATACCAATTGTTTCGCTTTTTTGGTGTAGTACAAATCACCAGACTGCAGCGCCTCAAGCACAGCAACGCGCTGTGGCAAATTTGAGTTGGCAATCATATTTATTAAGTTAATTTTGTCTTCTGTACTTTTTGCCGTAATGAGTTCATTCAGCAAAAGCGCAGCATCTTCACTTTGTATTTTAGTTTGGCCTGCCATCGCAATCGGCGCGGCAGTGCTTTGCATAGGCAATATAATGACTAAGCAAAATAGAATAAATCGGAATACGGAATGCGTATCGATATGCGTCAGCTTCATTGAAACATCCATTTGCAATAGATACCCCGCCAGGAATTAGCGGGGTATCTTTTTTGAAAAAGAAGTCCGGGGGAACTTCCTTTATTTAGCAAGCGAACTCGCTAAGAAGGCTTAGTAGTTTTGACCAGAGCACTTCTTGGTTTCGGTATTGTAGTTACCGCACATGATTTTAGGATTCTGCCAATCTGCTTCAAGCTTAGCGCTCTCTGGCAGGAAGTCAGTCCACGCATCACCAGGAACGGCCGCTTCGGTTTGCCATACGATATCGAACTGGCCGTTTTCTTGAATCTCACCAATTAGTACAGGCTTGGTCAGGTGGTGGTTGGGTAGCATAGTAGCCACGCCGCCAGTCAAATTCGGAACACTAATTCCGATTAGGGCATCGTGTACTTTATCGACTTTAGTGGTCTTGGCTTTTTCGACTGCTTTCACCCACATATTAAAGCCGATATAAGTCGCTTCCATTGGGTCGTTGGTAACGCGCTTGGCGTCGCCGATATACGCCAGCCATTTATCAATGAAAGCATCGTTCACTTCGGCGTCGGCACTCATGAAGTAGTTCCACGCGGCGAGGTGACCAACCAATGGGCCAGTATCGAAGCCAGACAACTCTTCTTCACCAACCGAGAACGCTACTACCGGAATGTCTTCAGCAGATAAGCCCTGGTTAGCCAGTTCTTTGTAGAACGGTACGTTGGCGTCACCATTGATAGTTGAAACCACCGCGGTCTTTTTACCCTGTGAACCGAATTTTTTAATATCGGACACAATGGTCTGCCAGTCGGAGTGACCGAAAGGTGTGTAGTTGATCATGATGTCTTTTTCAGCCACACCTTTGCTTTTCAGGTAGGCTTCAAGAATTTTGTTGGTGGTGCGTGGGTAAACGTAGTCGGTACCCGCCAAAACCCAGCGTTTTACTGAACCACCCGCTGAACTCATTAAATAATCAACTGCAGGTATTGCCTGCTGATTGGGCGCGGCGCCGGTGTAGAAAACGTTTTTAGAAGACTCTTCGCCTTCGTACTGAACGGGGTAAAACAACAAACCATTTAACTCTTCAATAACCGGCAAAACTGATTTACGCGATACCGATGTCCAGCAACCGAAAATAACATCGACCTTATCTTTTTCTAAAAGCTCTTTGGTCTTTTCAGCAAACAGCGGCCAGTTAGATGCGGGGTCAACCACAACCGCTTCTAATTTTTTACCGAGTAAGCCGCCTTTTTTGTTTTGCTCTTCTATCAACATCAGCACCGTGTCTTTCAGTGTGGTTTCACTGATCGCCATGGTGCCAGATAGAGAGTGCAAAACACCGACTTTGATGGTGTCTGCCGCCTGGGCAATCGAGGCGCTTAGCGACAAGGTCGCTGCCGCCAACACTATACTGCTGTGTTTGGCGAAAGCCTTGATGGATGATTTTGTTTTCATACTTCGCTCCCAACTCTATTTTTATACCGCTAATTAATTCAATCGCATTGCGATTGCTCAACGGACCCTGGTAAATCTACCAAGAGGTGCTAGCAGAATTGGTGCCAATCAGGGGAAAGTCTTAGTTTGCGGGGCTTAGCGAGAAAAGCAGCGCAATGATTTAGCATAGCGCTACGCTGCCAGCCTTATCCGCGTGCAGTACGCCGCACAATAATTGTGCGTGCGCACCAAAGAAATACAATCTAAAAATCAATGACTGAGCAATAAAGAAAAGCCGAAGCCAATGGCAAACATTGCGGATAAAGTCTGCAGGCCGTGCTGCATGTGATGGTGACGCTGCCCCAAGAAAGCAAAGCCACCACGCAAGGCCAAGCCAACCGCCGTCATTGCAGCAATCAGCCCCAAATTAAAAAGTAAAACATGAGCCATTCCAAGCGAGGGACTAGCCAAACCCGCAGCAGGAATCACTGCCAATAAGGGTGCAGAGCCCGCACTACCGTGGATCAGCCCTACCCAAACAGCAGACCGACGAACGCCCTGTTTTGAATCATGATGCTGATGTTGGCGCCATAAATGGTAAAAACTTAAGAGACCAATCCCAATCAACATCCACGCAACCAAGGCCTCGGCAGTGGCACTGAAATCGTAGGGAATTGCCGAGCCCGCCAGCAGTACCGCACTGGCCACGCCAAGGACGGCCAGCCCATGCCCCAGCCCCCAATGCAACGCAAAGCGCAAGCTGTAACGGCCCTTATCACGCCCGCTCATACCGCCCACTGCGGCGAGATGGTCGGGGTCAAAAGCATGCACCACCCCCGCCGCAAAGCCGATGAATAAAACACTAAACAAAGGCGACATACTCATTCCCCTTTAATTCAAGCGCCGAGCATGCCCTGCTCAACAATAAAATCAACAATTGCGGCAACGCCGCTGCCGTCTTTTAAATTGCTAAAAATAAACGGTTTGTCGCCACGCATGCGCTTGGCATCGCGATCCATTACATTGAGGTCGGCACCCACCAAGGGAGCCAAATCAGTTTTATTAATAATCAATAAATCTGAGCGGGTAATACCCGGCCCGCCTTTGCGGGGGATTTTATCCCCCGCTGAAACGTCGATCACATAGATGGTTAAGTCCGACAACTCGGGGCTAAAGGTTGCCGCTAAATTATCGCCGCCGCTCTCGATCATGATTAAGTCTAAATCGGGAAAGCGGCCACTGAGCTCAGCCACTGCTGACAAATTCATCGAGGCGTCTTCGCGGATTGCAGTATGGGGGCAGCCGCCAGTTTCCACGCCGAGAATCCGCTCTTGATCCAGCACCTCGTGGCGCAGCAAAAACTCGGCGTCTTCACGGGTGTAGATATCGTTGGTGATGACCGCGATGTCGAAGCGCTCGCGCAACTCGGCGCACAGGGTTTTAACTAGGGCGGTTTTCCCAGAACCTACTGGGCCGCCAATACCAAGCCGCAATGCAGGCTTTTTCATATAAATACTCCACAAATAATGAATAACAAATTCTATGATCGAAACAAACGTGAATACTGGGTTTCGTGCTGAGCCGAGGCCATTGCCAAACCCGGCAAACCAACACCGAGATCATCGCTGTCGCGTGTTTTCGCTGCACTCACACTGGTCTCCAATTTCGGCATTAAAGCCAACAATAAGCGCTGACCATCGGTCTGCCCTAGCGGCACCAATTTAATGGCCGCCGCCACCTGATTCTCTAACCAACTCCAGGCGAAACCGCTGAGCGCGTCATCGCTATTAACTTGCCAATGCTGGGCCGCCAAGGCGAATACCGTGGCAAAACTTACCGCCACGCCTTTGGGCCAAGCCAAGGCATTGGGCACTTCTAGAGAGACTAATAAGCGCAGCAGGGCTTCGCCCATTTGCACGTCTTCTAATAACAATTCCTTGGATTCACGCGCCGCCTGTAAATAGTCATTCCAATAGGCGACATCGTCCAGCACGCCAGCCTGCCATGCCGTATGCAAACGCTGTAAGACAGGTAAATCTAAACCACCCAAGCTGTGGCTTAACACCTCGCCAATCCAATCTTCTGCGCCCGCCAAACTCTTAACCCAGCCTCGCTCAACCGCATACTCCAAACCCTGAGAGTAGGCATAAGCCCCCACCGGCAAGGCAGGACTAACGAGATGCATTAAATGCAGTAATGGACTAGTCATGATGATGGTGGCTGTGAATACTGCCCGCGCCACTATTATGGTAGGCGCCGTTCTCGGGGTGGAAGGGCTTTTCGCCAACTTGAACGTCTAAGCCTAAGCCGCGCAACATATCGTCCAGCACATGGTCGTGCTGATAGCGCAATTCCCCCGCATCAATCTGCAAGGGCACATGACGATTGCCTAGGTGGTAGGCGGCCCGCGCAAACAATAGGGTGTCGTCAGTGTGAACCAGCGACAGAGTTTCTTTAGCCGCCACCACCGATATTTGCTCGCCATTTTTGGCGATTAAAATATCGCCATCGGCAAGCACCTGGCCCCGCTCAATATACCAAGACAAATCCTGACCGCAGCGAGTTTTACCGCGAAAACGACTACGCTGCCGATCTTGATAGTTCAGCACAATACTCATTTCTGGCGCTAAACCCTGGCCCTCACTTGCTACCTCAAAACACTCAAGCATCACTTACTTCCAAATTAAAATTAATTTTTCTCAACTAATTAGAACCAGCAAATCAAAACAAACAATAGCGCTGGGCCAAGGGCAGCTCGGTAGCGGGTTCACAAATTAATAGCTGGCCGTCGGCACGCACCTCGTAGGTATCGGGGTCGACCTCCATCACCGGCTGATAATTGTTCAAGACCATATCGGCCTTGGTCACATTGCGGCAGTTTTTCACCGCGACCAAGGGCCGGTCTAAACCCAGCGCTGTGCCAATATCGGCATCAATCGCCGCTTGACTCACAAAGCTCACCGAAGTCTGCACGCAGGCTTTACCATAGGCGCCGAACATCATCCGGTAATGCACCGGCTGCGGGGTGGGAATCGACGCATTGGGATCGCCCATGGGCGCAGCGGCAATGGCGCCGCCTTTAATAATCATGGCGGGTTTAATGCCGAAAAATGCTGGTTTCCACAACACCAAATCGGCAAGCTTACCTACCTCGATAGAACCCACCTCATGGCTAATACCGTGGGCAATGGCCGGATTAATCGTGTATTTGGCGATATAACGACGGGCGCGGAAATTATCATTATCTGCGCTGTCTTCTGCCAGCGGACCGCGCTGCACTTTCATTTTGTGAGCAGTCTGCCAAGTGCGACACACCACTTCGCCGACTCGGCCCATAGCCTGGGAGTCGGAGGCAATCATCGAGAAGGCGCCAAGGTCATGCAGAATATCTTCAGCGGCAATGGTTTCCTTGCGAATGCGGGAATCCGCAAAGGCCACGTCTTCGGGAATATTGGGATCAAGGTGATGACAGACCATGAGCATATCCAAATGCTCGTCCACAGTGTTCACCGTATAGGGCCGCGTCGGATTGGTCGATGACGGCAATACATTGGCCGCGCCGCAGGCTTTGATAATATCCGGCGCGTGACCGCCACCAGCGCCTTCGGTGTGATAGGTATGAATGGTGCGGCCCTTAAAGGCGGCGAGGGTATCTTCGACAAAGCCCGACTCATTTAGGGTGTCGGTGTGAATTGCGACCTGCACATCGTATTTGTCCGCCACACTTAAACAACAATCGATAGACGCTGGGGTGGTGCCCCAATCTTCGTGGAGCTTTAAGCCCATGGCACCGGCTTTAATTTGCTCTTCCAGCGAATCTGGCAAACTGGCGTTGCCCTTGCCGAGAAAGCCCAAGTTCATGGGAAAGCTCTCGGCGGCTTGCAGCATTTTGCCCATATGCCAAGCACCCGGCGTACAGGTGGTGGCATTGGTGCCGGTCGCGGGGCCGGTGCCACCACCTATCATGGTGGTCACGCCGCTCATCAAGGCCTCTTCAATTTGCTGAGGGCAAATAAAGTGGATGTGCGAATCGATGGCACCGGCGGTTAAGATCTGACCTTCACCGGCAATCACCTCGGTGCAGGGACCAACAATAATATCGACATTGGGCTGTATATCGGGATTACCGGCTTTACCAATGGCGCAAATTCGACCGGCCTTTATCGCCACATCGGCTTTAACCACGCCCCAATGATCTAATATCAAAGCATTAGTAATCACCGTGTCTGGGGTATGGGCGCCGCCTAACTGACTCTGGCCCATGCCGTCGCGAATGACCTTGCCGCCACCAAACTTCACTTCTTCGCCGTAGGTGGTGAAGTCCTTCTCTACCGAGATCCACAACTCGGTGTCAGCCAAACGCAGGCGGTCGCCCACTGTGGGCCCGTACATATCCGCGTAGGCGCGGCGATCTATCGTAGCCATTTATTTATGCTCCTTGCTTGTCGAGGGCGCCCATTACATCGCCACGAAAACCATACACTTCGCGCTTGCCCGCCAGCGCCACCAACTCTACTTGACGGCTTTGACCAGGCTCAAAACGCACAGCCGTGCCCGCCGCAATATTCAAACGAAAACCGCGACTCGCCGCGCGATCAAAAATTAGCGCAGGATTGGTCTCAAAAAAATGGTAGTGCGAACCAACCTGTATTGGCCGATCACCACTATTGGCCACATCAATCACGCAGGTTTCGCGGTCGGCATTGAGGGTAATATCGCCCTTGGCTGCGATTAATTCTCCGGGAATCATAAGTGCTCCGTTATGCCTGTTTATACGATAGGATTGTGGACGGTAACGAGCTTGGTACCGTCGGGGAAGGTTGCCTCCACCTGTACCTCGTGAATCATTTCGGCAATGCCGTCCATCACGTCATTTTTGGTCAGCACTTCACGCCCCGCGCTCATCATCTCGGCTACCGTGCGACCTTCGCGAGCGCCTTCCATTACCGCCGCCGAAATCAGCGCGATAGACTCGGGGTAATTTAATTTCAGGCCCTTGGCCATGCGGCGTTCGGCCAATAGTGCGGCGGTAAACAGTAATAATTTATCTTTATCTCTGGGACTCAATTCCATGGCGGTGTCATCCTGTTTTTAATTAACTCTCATTTCGATGCTTACTTAAGTGTTCCAAATCCGCGGCGGGCAGGCCTCGCGGCCATTAAATTGCGGTCGAAGCTGCGCCCACAGCCACGCAAAACCTTTGCGGCACTGCTCCGGCGAATCACCCAAATAGCGCGCTAAAAAAATATCCCGCTTTTGCGATAAGCCCCACTCCGCCGCCAACCAAGCATTTTGCTCAGCAAGCTTAGTGAGGCCCTCGCGCAATTTATCCATCATGGCCTGATCGCAAATCATCGTCGCGAAAAAGCTGCCGCTCACCGAGGCGCCAGCCATACCCCAAGGCGCATCCAGCATGGCGCTGCCCCCCAGCCATTCGGTGCGTTCAACTAATAGTGGCTTGCCGTCGCGGCGTATGTCGATTTTTTGCAGGCAACGACCCCGCGCGAAACCTTCGCCACTGGCGCGGCGGCCCAGCACCACAATATCCCATGCACATAAACGGGCATTGCCCTGCAGAGCGAAGTGATTACTCAATTCGGCTTCAGCGCCTTCAAATACAATGGTTTCTTGGGGCAGCCATTCCAAACAGGCGCCATCGGCAACATCAGCGCTCACGCCTTGAGACTGCGCCGTTTTCGCCAAATCACTGCGATACACCTTGCCCGCCGAGGGCGTGGTCAACAGCGCTTGCGCGCCAGCATCCAAACTCACCGCCACCCGCAAGGTATCTCCGGCCACTATGCCGCCAGGCGGGTGCAGGAGATAGACATGACAGCAATCTCCCTCAGGATAAAAAGGGCGCTGCACCCGCAATGGCCCCTTGTGTAAAATTCGCACCAAATCAGTGCGATTTATACTTGCGCGCAAACCCAACTCAATCGCCGCTGGCCACGACTTGGTCGGCGGTGTCGCTGATAAGGTGTCGGCAAGCCCAGCGCTTACGGTAGCTATAGCCGTCAACGGCAATTCCTTATTAGTAAAAGTCAATTTCTGCAGTCGCCGAACACTTAAAAGCTCAACGCATTACATTAGTTAAGAGCAATATCTGTACCATCACTGTGCGTTTTTATTAGCACTGCGCCAAATCGGATCTGATTGCTGCCAAAAACGCACCATTATTAAGCCGGCAAGAGGGAGATGCTTGACGGGAGACGGTAAACGCTAAGATAAAATCTAAACCCGACTTGCCTTTGCGTCTCCCGTCTCCCGTCTCCCGTCTCCCGTCCAGCATTTAGCTAGCGCGAGGCGCCACACATCTCCCATGCATCGCCAATAAACGATACACTTAGCCAATCAACGAGGTAACGATCCATGGCTAAACCCGATTTTATTGCTCAGCTGGCGCAACAGGCCAGCAAGCTGATGAACAATGGTCCTGAAATTCAGCAGGACATCGAAGAGAAAGTGCAGGTGTTACTCCAGGGCGGATTCAGCCGCTTAAACGTGGTGTCTCGCGCCGAATTTGACGCCCAAGTCGCTGTGTTGAATCGCACGCGCAGCAAATTAGAGACACTGGAGAAACAGCTCGCGGAATTAACTGAGCAATTAGCAAACCAAACCGGCAGCAATACCTAAACATTGTATTTCAAAGAATAGCGCCGCCTTCAAGGATGAAGACATGCCCCTCGCTACCGTATACAGCCGCGCCAAGCTCGGCGTGCACGCGCCACTGGTCACCGTAGAAGTCCATTTATCTGGAGGTCTACCGGCCTTTAATATTGTTGGCTTGCCCGAGGCCAGCGTGCGCGAAAGCCGCGACCGAGTGCGCTCGGCCCTCGTTAACTCACGCTTTGAATTTCCGGTTAGTCGTATCACCGTTAACCTTGCCCCCGCCGACTTACCCAAAGAAGGCGGCCGTTTCGACTTGCCTATCGCCATCGGAATCTTGGTCGCCTCTGGGCAATTGCCGACCGCACCACTGGCCAATTGCGAACTGATTGGCGAACTTGGGCTGAGCGGTGAATTGCGCGCGGTAGATGCCGCGCTGCCCGCTGCTGTGCAAGCTGGAGAGGCGGGGCACAGCCTGATACTGCCCGCCGCCAACGCTGGCCTTGCCAGTATTCTCGACACCAGCGATATTCGCGAGGCCCACTCCTTGCTCGCGGTAGTTGCCCACCTTCACGGCCAGCAAGCCCTGCCCTATGCCAGCACCGACGATTCCGCGGAATTGGCCGAGCACTATCCCGACCTCAGCGAAGTGCGGGGCCAAGTGGGCGCCAAACGGGCACTGGAAATCGCCGCGGCGGGAGGTCATTCGCTTTTACTTAGCGGCCCACCTGGTACAGGAAAAACCTTACTTGCCAATCGCCTACCAGGTATTTTGCCGCCCTTAAACGAAACTGAGCGTTTAGAAATTGCGACTGTGCAGTCGGTCGCCGGACTGCCACTGCGGCTAAACCGGCCTTTTCGCGCGCCCCACCACACCGCCTCGGGCGTGGCGCTGGTTGGCGGTGGCAGCTATCCGCGTCCCGGTGAAATTTCCTTGGCCCATCACGGCGTATTATTTTTAGATGAGCTGCCCGAATACCCCCGCAAAGTACTGGAAGTACTGCGCGAACCCATCGAATCTGGGGAGGTAACCATCTCCAGAGCAACCCAACAATTAACCTTCCCGGCTCGATTTCAGATAAATGCACACTAACAATGAATAACTTAAACACATTTAAACTGTTGTTTTATATCACTTTTGGAGAACCACCCTCGGCAATGCAATACACACCATTAACAGTTAAACACCCCTGAATAGCCTCTCCATCTTTGAGGTGTATCCACTTAGGGTATGGAGATACAGACACACTATATGACGCCACAAGAAGCTTCACAGGCTTAGCATTAGCAAGGTTTTGTGCATCACATAGGTCGATGTAGCCTAACCACTTAACCCTCCTGTAGTCGCCATTCTTGAGCTTTACTGGCACGACGTTAAACCTTGGCTCTTTGCCTTCTTCGAGTGTCGCCATACAAGCGTTAAATTGGTATCTTAGAGAAATCATTGGCTGTATATTTATACAGTATTTACTTGGTTTCAATATACAAAGGTGGGAAAATTGCGACATCAAATAACAGCCCTACAATTAGCCCTTTGGTTAATGCTTGCACCTCTCTTGGGATATGCCGATGGCAGCTCCTTAATCAGCCCTGACGAGCATCAAGGCCAAAAGATAGGACATAACGAGTGCTTTCAAGAAGATTGCCCAGAGGGCGACTCTAAAGCCCACAGAGCCATCCAAGAAGCCCAGAAAGAAGGCCGAGCATATAGCCAAATATACAACAGAAGCGATTACCCTCATTGGTCAGATGATGACGGTGATTGTATGAATACTAGACATGAAATATTAGCTCTATCATCACTGACACCACCGAAACTCTCACCTAATGGCTGCTATGTATCCTCTGGATTATGGATTGACCCATATAGCGGAAAAGAGCTCAAAAGAGCTAGTGAAATCGACATTGACCACATAATTCCTCTTAAGTGGGCACATCAACATGGTGCTGCTAATTGGTCAAAGCCTAAGAAACAACAATTCGCCAATGATCCTGAAAACTTATTGGCCGTACATGATCGGATTAATCAGCAAAAAGGCTCTAAAGGCATACTTGATTGGATGCCTCCAAATACCCAGTACCATTGTGAATACCTAAAACGCTGGGTGCATGGTATAAATAAATATAGCCTTGGCCTGAATGCCCCAGAGAAGGCTAAACTAAATGACATGAAAACTAATTGCCTATAAGGGCACTTGATAGGGAAGCAACGGACATGCTCTCAATTACCCGCAAAGACGGACAATCATTTTATATTGGTGACGATATTGTTGTTACTCTCACGCGAGCCAGTAAAGGTAGCGCTGTAATTTCTATCAAAGCTCCAGATGATGTAGCCATAATGAGAACTGAATTACTTGATGGCTCATTAGCCAATATCCCACTGCCAGACGTTGAGTTTGAGCCAGAGTGATTGACGGCAATATACACAGCACCTTGTAAATACTACGAATTTAGCTGCAAGAATAATTGATAACTTATTGTTTTATATTGATATTTTTAGATTTAATTTGTAGTTAAACTCCAGACCCTACACGACAATTCCTAGAGAATTGGCAGACTTGTTTAACCCTATAGCGAAATATTGGGGTAATTGGCTGTGTAATTTTAAAATATCTGCTCGACTTGAGGGGGGCAGGTCTTAACTCAAGCCTATCACATTGATTTTAATACAATTTACCGTCAAGAAGCCCCACCACTAACACCTCAGAAAGAACTAATCCTTCCGACAGACAGAAATTTCCCTAGTGTTCGCCGCTACCATCAATTAAAATCAATGAATGTAGAATTGTCTTTTTCAATATACTACACAAATATATTTACGCATAATACCTTTTTATTCTAAAAAATGATTTTTTATAACCTTTTTGAATTTTTAGTTATAAAGACACACAAAGAAGCAAAAGCAACGCCAACCAAAGGAGAAGTATTATGGGTAAGTAACGACCGAAAAGAGAAACACCAAAGAAAAGGAGGACGGGCCTCTCCCAAAGAAAAGACCCAAACGCCAAAAGAGTCCACAAACCCTCAGAAAGTTAATGACTCTAATGGAGGATATCCTGCGCGTTACATTATCACCGAAATTTGGTGATTACTAGCGCCAAACGCAACGAGGTAAATAATGGCCAAACTCAAGGCAGAGTTAGCTTTCCACATAATTGACTGTATTTGCAACGTGATCAGCACGCTACTTGAAGTACTTAGAAGCGACATTGATATCATGCGATACATACATGAGCTGTGGGCGATACTTCATCAGTTAGCTTTTGCCGCCCTAGATTGGATCGTCGGGGCTGCACTCGTTAACTACCTAGGCTTCTTTATTTCATAGGAGAGCGCTCTGAGCTGGTGGCGAAAGCTGCCAGCTTTAGAGTTAATAGTCACCACTAGACTTTAATCTCAAACTCACTGTAAGCCGCTTGAGTGTCAGCCTCGGTAAGACCTATGTATCTCATGGTTACTGCTGGGTGCGAGTGATTTAAGACCTTACACACACGCTCAATACTTGCTCCTTGGCTATGCATTACCCATCCAAGGGTCTTTCGCATGCTGTGAGTACCTAATTTAACGTCAACCATTTCACCAACTTCAGCGAAGGCTTTAGATACTGCTGATCTGCTTAGGGGCTTATTCCTAGCCCTGTTGCTATCAACCTGAAACAAGTACACATGACTTGGATTATTAACGATCCGCTTATTAACGATGCTCATAGCTGTATCATTCAGGGTGATCTTTCTTTTCTTGGCTGTCTTACCCTCAACAATCTCTAAAGTTCCGGTTTTACCTTGAGCCAATGTGATAGGAAGTAAATCAGAAATACGTAGACCTACGTTTACACCGAACACCCATAAGTCAGAATAAATCTCACCTCTGTGCTTATTAAGCAGATTGGCTACATATTTAACCTCGACCAATGTCTTAACAGCTTCAACTGTAGCCATCATCTATTCTCCTTTATTCTGATAATTAATACATTACGTGGAATAGATAGTAACCCAAAGGAGAGATTTCAGCAATGACAAGGATTTGCTAATCCTCATTATTATATTTTGTGGATTAGAGAAGGTTATAATTATTAGCTTTTTTGATTATCCGCATCACAAGGAAAAGCCTTATAGAGAGCCTGAAAGACTAACTGGTTGCTGTAGATATGTAGCTTATCGGGATTGTCCTTCAAGTATTTAACAACAACTCTGATTAATTGCGGAACCTGAGCCGTATATGGAACGCAATATAAAAGCTGCTCAGGTGTCAACGAAACTGAATACATCCAGTTCATATCGCGAAACGCAGAAAGCCGACCGAAACATATCCCACTATTTGTCGCACTTGTGATGCCAAAGTCGGGAACATCCTCATTATCAATAACATTAAGTGCCATCGTGCACTCAGCAAGCAGGTCGCTACCTGTTGGCTCAGCATTAACAAAGCACGAGCATAGGCTCAATAACAAAGCAAATACCTTAAGTTTCATTACTATTCCCACCTACCACTCAATTGGATTAAGACCTAGACAGTACTACACTATCTAGTCAAATTTTGAATAGTTTCTAAAATGCTAAGAATTTAGCTGATTACCGCTATACAGCTTCTTTCCCTTGGTGATCACCTTGGTATTAGTCTTAGCCAAGTATGACAATGCAAAGAAGGCTTTCTCCAGCTTCTTTTGGTGGCTCTTATCCTTGGGCTTTCTTGTGACCCCATCAAAGTCTATAAAGACTGGCACATCATTCCCTTCAGAGGGTGACACATAGCCCCCTTCAGCAGAATGGTTCTTTAGACAAGCATTTTTCCAGTACTTGTTTAATATAGCGTACAACTCAAAGTCATTCTCACCAGAAAACCTAACAGAGTGACCCGATAACACAAAGAATCCATGATAGTGAATACCCTTCTCTTTCTCACCTTCTCGCTTTGTACCAGTGTCATCTTCTTTGACCCAAAGGTAACTAACTGTCTTATGATTTCTGAATGTATTGGTTTTTGACTTTGTTTTTACTTTGAGATGCTTAACAGTATTTTGGATAGCTTCAGAAAGACTCACATTCACATCAATGTCTGATTTGTTAATTGAATCCGGAAGAGTCACATCAAATCTGTATATATAAATCCTAGTGTACTTTTCTGACACATACATAATTCTTTTATGTATAGCTTCTAAGGGTTCTTCATAAAGGTCTAAGTTATTAAACTTCCCCTTGTTAACTGGTAACCCTTTGTAGGTTAGCTCTTTTACTATTGTGTAATTATTTTCCAATATGCTTTGTACCTCTTGGTTAAATTAGTTAATCCATTTCCTCTTGAAGGGTCTTCCCACAGAGCTCCATCATTAAGTGAACTTAACACTACACACATAAAAGTAAGGCTTTAAGTAAACTTAAGGGTTAATGAATACAGTATTAATTCTTATATATTTATTAATATCTATTTCTATCTTCGCCTATCGGCACTCTATACAGCTCTAATTAATACAGTACCTACTTAAGCAGGCTTAAAGGTTAGAGCCAATACAAGCAGTCAATACAAGCAGTCAATACAGTACTAGTGCTTAAGAGGATAACCAATACAAGACATGCACAAGCAAGCTTGAGGGTTTACGCTTTGAAGAGAAGATACTTTAGACACTAAGGATAGCTAAGATATACGCACAAGAAACAGCAATGAGAAACAATGCTAATTAGCCACAGCTATAGCGATCAGTGGAAAACTCAGCATAAACTCCATACCCCGAAATGTTTCAGGGCAAGACTTTCCCAATTTGAATATTACGCTGATTTTATTTTAAAAGATACCTGTTTTATATGATATTTTATTGTGCTATTTAGAATATACCCAATAAATGCCACTAAAGCCCTCTAGATAGACCGCCACTGAACGATCTTTATTTTTTAATACCTACGGCAGGGTGTTTATTTAAATCCTCTTGTATGGCCACTCGGGAGCCTTTTACTGCCCGTTAATGAGATTCTAGCAAACCCACTCTATGAGAAGCTAACTTCACAGCCACTTGTTAGTGACCAACCTTGCCCCGACCAAAAGAGAACGCCACCCCATTTACAATGTAATGATTTCCTAGGATTTTATGCTGCATACTTTCTGATATTGGAGAGATATCTGTTGTGTGAAACGATATTGAATAAACCATATTATTAGCTTGTAGGGCACTTTGAAATTGATCTAGGACAGTTTTAAAAACATTCTCCTCTAAGTAAATAACGGCCTCTATTACACCACCACTACCATACTCATCTTTGATAAATGAGAGAAAAGCATAGGACTTATGATCATCCTTTCGAATAAACCGTTGAAACTCTTTACTGTTGTTCCCTTGATCCTCAAACAATGTACCAATATCAATAGCTAAAGCATCGCTTCCACCAGACCTGATAATCCATGCAAAGCGAAGTTTTTCAGCTCCATTCCAAAGTACGTTCCACATCTGTAAGTGATTGAACTCTGGCTCTTCACATCGAATAACTATCCCGCCGTCTTCAGGCACGACAATAGATACACCATCAATACGTCCATTTATAAATGCCATGCCCTACTCCTCGCAAAATCAAACTAGATCGAGTTTTTATACATTAAAGCACTCTGCCTTCATCCTTTTGAGATAACTGATGCTTCCGTTATAGATTCCAGCGTTTCCAACAGCTCTTCATAGGAGCTTGCGGCGGCTATCACTCCACAATTACGCCTCATAGCAAAGAACCTTTCATCCTCCTCAATCGGATATTTTGTCTCTTCATCTTCAGCAGACAATATTTCAAAAGGCGGTGTATACCAACGCACCAAGTAACAATTGTGCCTAGTGGATCGCTTTATAAGCGTAAATTCACCCCTTGGATAAGCGTCACGAATACTTGCGGTCTTTTGATTTAACTCGATTGCATAACCTCTTCTCTTCAAAGAGCTTCTGAGATGAATAGGATCACTCTCAATAGCATCAATATCTGAGTTCACGCTATTTAAGTATGGATCATTATTTTCATAAACCTGAAACCCGCCCTCATCTCTTAGCAACTTACCCCTATAGTCCGGCTCTGACGCGAGGTCTAAAGCGTTCAACTCCTCACCTGACAGCACTTTCTCTAAGTAGTTAATTTCTTTTGATAGCTGCTTCTGCTGACCGTCTAACTCTTTAAGCCTTACAATTAAAACCTCTTGATCAGGAGCTACCTCTAACACCCCAATGAGCTTCTTCAATCTATCGTCAATCGCACCTTTTTCGTCTATTAGCAACTGGAGCCTCTTTGCATCCTTAGACTGCTGTAAATCCATAGCAGCTAACGCTAGGTGTAACGAATAAGTGTTGTCATGTATAAATTTCAGAACTTCATAAGGCCACGAGGGTTTGTTGTCGCAATAGTGTGCACCTCGCTTCAAATATTGAGAGCAATTTGCGTAAATGATGATTTCTTTAAGGTGTCGTTTCCTCCTAAAGTGATAGGGGGCACCACAATTACTACAATAGCAAAGACCTGAAAGCTCATACGATTCACTTGGAGAGGGTCTTCGTGCCCTAGCCTTCGCAAGACGCTGCAACTCATAAAATGTCTCAAGATCGACAGCCTTTTCACACACATTAGGTATAACCTCACCATCTGACGTCTCCCATTCACCAATCAATGCTCGATTCTTAAACCATCGCTTCAACGTTGATGGGTGCGTATTACTCAGAATTGGGTGCTTTTCAACTAAGGTCAAAATTATCTTCCGATGCCCGTAACCTTTGATATAAAGGGCAATACACTCTCTAAGAACTTCCGTGTTTTCTGGGATTAATTTCCCTGATGTAGTAAGCCAAAACGGCGTATGACGCCTGATATTGTCAGTTTGTCCATTCCTTGCCCTTTCAACTTTCTTTAAATAGGCGCTCCGAATTCTATTTGAAAGGCGACTGGAGTACTCATGTGCTTGTTGAATTTTACCTACTAGGGTAAATAGCTGACCATGACCTGAATTAAGTGTCTTGTGTGAGAATGTCTGATTATCTTCTAATGTAATTATATCAACGCCATTACTAACGATTTTGTTTATATGAGTAAACATCTCCATAGGCTCTAATCGGCCTATACGGTCGATCGCCTCAACTAGAATACAATCTCCAGACCCAATATCACCAGATTCAATGGCCTGTAGTATTCGGCCAAAACCCTGATTGTCTTCTAGGTGCTTCCCACTAAAGCCAGAAACAGCCAAATCATGAAAGGTTTCTTTCAGAAGGAAGTAATCATCATTTTTGGAAAGCCAGTCTGCTATTCGGTCTTGCTGTCTCGCAACAGTGGAGCCATCGCCTTGGTGTGCAGCAGAGAATCTTATATAAGGAATGGCTTTGGGCATAAGTAAGTATCTATAAAAGTTATTCATATAATCTTAGCACATAGTCAATTAATAGCGGCGATGAATCCATGCCCCTGCGGTTTTGATGGCGACAGCGGCAAGGACTGCCGCTGCACCCCCGACCAAATCCAGCGCTATCGGGGCAAGCTATCTGGGCCGCTACTCGACCGCATCGATTTACGCATTACCGTGCCCCGCCTACCGCCAGGGGTTTTACAGGAAGATGGCCTAGCGGAAAGCAGCGCCACCGTGCGCGAGCGAGTTTGCGCGGCCCGCGACCGCCAGTTGCAGCGCAGCGGCAATATCAACGCCCAACTCAGCGCCGCGCAGGTGCGGCAGTTTTGCGCGCTAGACACCCCCAGCAAGCAATTCATGCTCAAAGCAGAGCAAAAACTCGGGCTGAGCGCCCGCGCCCACCACCGCTTGCAAAAGATCGCACGCAGTATTGCCGACCTCGCTGGCGCTGAGGCTATTAGCCTCGCCCATTTACAGGAGGCCATGATTTACCGAGGCGAACTTTAACGGTATTAATTAGCCGCAGCTCGCCGATGAGTTCTTGTTAGCCATGGGCGCTGGTACAATGCTCGGCCCTTCTTGCATTACCTCGGGAAAGATCATCAGCGTGAGTAAACTCAACGACAGACAACGCGAAGCGGTTCGTTATATCGACGGCCCGATACTGGTGCTAGCCGGCGCTGGCAGCGGTAAAACCAGCGTTATCACGCGCAAGATGGCTTATTTGATCGAGAAATGCGGCATGCCTGCCCGTCATATTGCGGCGGTGACCTTTACCAACAAGGCCGCCCGCGAAATGAAGGAGCGCGTCTCGCAGCTGGTAAAAGGCAAAGAAGCCCGTGGCCTCACGGTGTCGACCTTCCACAATTTGGGCATGAACATTCTGCGCGCCGAGTACAAGGCACTGCAGTACAAATCTGGTTTCTCCATTTTTGATGCCCAAGACGCGCAAACCCTGATTCGCGACTTACTAATGCAGGATCACGGCGCCGAAAGTGATAACGCCGACCGCATTCAGCAGCGTATTTCGCAGTGGAAAAACGAATTCATTACCCCCGAGCAGGCGATTGCCAGCGCCGAGGGGCCAGCCGACATACTTTGCTCCCAAGCGTATTTACGCTACCAAAGCGCTTTAAAAGCTTATAACGCGCTAGATTTTGACGATTTGATCATGCTGCCTGCGCTCTTGTTTGAACAGCATCCCGCCATTTTAGAAAAGTGGCAGCAGAAAATTCGCTATATGCTGGTGGACGAATACCAAGACACCAATGGCTCCCAGTACCATTTGGTTAAGCAGCTCGTCGGTGGCCGCGGCGGCCTAACCGTGGTGGGCGATGACGACCAATCGATCTACGCATGGCGCGGCGCCAAACCCGAAAACCTCGCCTTGCTAGGCAAAGACTACCCCCATCTCAAACTGGTCAAGCTCGAGCAGAACTACCGCTCCACCGCGCGCATCCTCAAAGCGGCCAATACCGTTATCGCCAACAACCCCCACGAAATGAATAAGGCACTGTGGTCTGAGCTGGGGTATGGCGATCCGATTCGAGTTATTCGCTGCCGCAATGACGACGCCGAGTGTGAACGAGTGGTGACCGAAATTCTCGACCACAAACTCCGCACCCAAGGGCGTTTTGGCAATTACGCGGTGCTCTATCGGGGCAACCACCAGTCGCGTTTATTGGAACTTAAACTTCAGGTTCACCAGATTCCCTACAAACTCAGCGGCGGCACCTCGTTTTTCAGCCGCAACGAGATTAAAGACATCATGGCCTATCTGCGCCTGATCATTAATCCCGGCGACGACAACGCTTTTTTGCGCATTGTGAACGTGCCGCGCCGCAAGATTGGCACCTCAACATTAGAGAACCTGGGCCGCTACGCCACCGAGCGGGAAATTAGCATGTACGACGCCTGCGACGAGTTTGGCCTCGCCCAGCGCCTGCCCGAGGCCGCCTTGCTGCGCCTGCGGGAGTTCACCAGCTGGCTGGGTAATTTGCGCCGCAAATGCTACGAAGAAGACCCCATCGATAGCATTCGCCAGCTGTGTAGCGACATAGATTATTTAGACTGGCTTATCCAAAACAGCTCCTCGGTAGCGATTGCCGAGCGCCGCATGGCCAATGTTCACATTCTCATTAGCTCTTTGGAAAAATCCCTTAAAGATGACGAAAGCGACAATGCCATTGAGGGCGCAATAACACGTCTGGTATTGCGCGATTTAATGGAGCGTCAAGAAGACGAAAAAGAGAGCGACGATCAAGTTCAGCTCATGACCTTACACGCAGCCAAAGGTTTGGAGTTTCCCCATGTGTTTATGATCGGCTTAGAAGAGGGCATTCTGCCCCACCAAAACAGCATTGACGACGGCATGGTCGAGGAAGAGCGCCGGCTCTGCTATGTGGGTATTACCCGCGCCCAGCGCACCCTAACCATGAGCTACTGCGCCAAGCGCAAAAGTTTTGGAGAATTCACCAGCTGCGAACCCAGCCGTTTCCTTGCCGAACTTCCCCAAGAAGATTTGGAGTGGGAGGGCCGCGGCGACGCCGACCCCGTGCAAAACCAAAAGCGCGGTGGTGAGACCTTGGCTAGTTTAAGGGATATGCTGGGCTAATAGCCGCTAAAATGCCGAGACCGCGTTACAAACTGCGACACAGTAGTTCTGAACTCGGCAAGCCTAGGAACTGAGTGCAGCTGCGTGCTTCATACTCTACTGCACAGGCCAACATTCGCCGCAATAATTTACACATCCTTGTTTTGAATCATTCATACCAATCTCCTAAGTGACAGTCATTTTTTTATGTTACTTTAAACAGAAAATAAAAGTATGTATGCACGGTTTCCCGTCAGGATGATAGGAACACAGCTAGACAACAAAACTCAAAGGAGTGAGTGCGTTGCAAGAAAAATATTCCCGCCAGTACATTATTTGGTTTTGTACAGTTCCTATTCTCCTTGCTTTTTTCAGTATTATTGCCGCCTGCCAAATCCCTATTAGTGGCTTAAATTTAAGCTGGTCCGCAGATCATGCCATTGCTGAGACGCTCCCCCTAAAAATCCAAATTGCGTCCATTAGTACTATTGACGGTGATATACGCTTACAGGCCAGCGATTTTGCGCCTTATCCAAATCGAGAATTCGAAAGCTACCACGGCTATTGGCAATTTCTGCACCGACAACAACAATTTTATCGAGCCCTCAGGGCACAGGATGTGCAATTTATCACCGCCGACGGCGATACCATTGCGATAAACACAGAGCGATCCCGAAGCGTTAGCGATTTACCCCTGCATTTTTGGCAAGGCATTCTTATCGCGATTGCGGCCTGGTACTTAGGCATGCTTGTTTTTTTACGCGATCCTCGCTCAGCCAGTAACCGCTATTTCTTTCTTGCCTGCGGCGCGCTATTTACCGCGACGCTCTCCGCGGGGATATACAGTAGCCGAGAAATCGCGATGTCCGCCCCGCTATTGGTAATATTGTGTGATATAAAGTTTCTCGCCGACCTACTTCTAAGTACCAGCCTTATCTGTTTTTTACTGCACTTTCCCAAGCGCATTGGTCATTACAGTATCGATATAGCCCTTTTTTACTTAATATTTGCATGGTTTGTCTCCGCAGAAGCAGGCCTCTTAAACACCCCAACAAATCGTCAGCTTCCTATTCCAGGCGCCCTTATTATCATTGCCGTGCTAGCCTTGCTGCAGTTTCGACTCAGTGTGAAGGACCCACTCAACAACGCCGCCTTATGTTGTTTTTATGCCTTTTTATGTTCATCACTATTTTTTATATTGTATGAACTGAGCAGTAGCCCCGGAAATCTCGGAGATTTACTACGCACTGATTACACAAGCGCATTACTGTGGGTTTTATTCGGTTTAGGCCTCAGCATGAGCCGGTACAAATTAAATAGTATTACGCGCCATCGCTGTCTGCTATTACTACTGGTGTCGACTGCAAGCTGTTGTCTCATCGTTATAAACCACTATCTGAAACTCAATGATTGGCCAATGTTTGCCCATCCTATATTACTCATTTTAATTGGTGGTTTATGTCTCGCTATTTTTCATGCAAGGAAGGCTTTCGCTGGGTCGCCTTTTACGAACGCTGAGCTACTTATGTTCACTGCCATCAACTACCAGGGCAGCAATAAAGATATTGATTACGCGTGGCACACATTCCTCAATCAATTGTTTCAACCACAGGCCATTCATGTCGACGACGTCAGCTACCTCCGCGCGACAATCAGCCTTAGCGGAAAATTTCTCCATATCCCGCAACTTAAAGGCCCAGGCAGCCTTCGCTGTGAATATGCGCAATACGGCAAGCGCTTATTTAACAGCAGCGACGCACACAAAATAAATACGCTGCTTTTTACTGCTCGGGGTTTGATCGCCAATAGCCAGCAACATCACCGTCAACAACAGGCACTAAATAGGCTATTCGCCGACGATATACAACGGAGTATTGGTGAAGCGCTAGCGCCGGCACTCCGTTATGATGAATGCGGGCCGATTAAAGAAGTCATAAGAAATGTACTCGCGGAAGCTCACACTATTAGCAGCGGTTTGTACGGCCGCCGCATTGCACTACATGAACTTATCGCAGATTTACAAGCTGAGTTAGAACAGCGTCTAGAGCGGCAAGGTCTTATCCTAAACTGGACTGCAAACTTATCTGAAAATTCCTTAAGCCTTGAGTATCCAATATACAAAGCCGTATCGTCAGGGCTAAGAGAGCTGGCTAAACTTAGCTGCCAGGTGCCCGACATCAGCAATATTAGTTTTGATATCGCGTATGACGCTGGACGTTTATTTATTAATCTCGGTGCCCACAACAAAGGTGCTTATCAATCGCTAAGTCACATTGCCGACAATGAAATTTTGCGGCGCACTATTGCCCCCCTTCAAGCTCAGCTTGCGTTGCTCGAAAACAAAAAATGCCAATTTAGTTTCCAATTAACACCGCCAAACAATGCTTTATAAATCACCTGCTGAGTAAAAATCTGCCCAGGTAAGTAAGGTTGTGCTGGCGTTAATAAACCCCCCGTCTTTAGCGTACTTTAATGCTCGCTCAAGATTTACCACGCCGTTGTTAACCGGGTTTACTGTCAAGCCAACAGACAGCACACTAGTCACCGCTAAGGCCTTACCCGTGGCAGTAAATATTGGCCCACCGCTGTCACCGGGCAAACTCGGTGTGTCTGTCACTATTTCGTAGGCCCAGCCATTTCCTAGCACGCCAGTAATCTGGCCTTGTTTAGTTTCTCGACTGCGGACACCAAGATGCAGCGGCGACTGACCATAGGCAAAAATGCCATCACCAACAGTCGCCAAGCCGGTGAACAAGGCGGTAGGCCCACCAAAGGCAATCGCCGCTGGATGAACGTTCGCTAAGTCGCTGGGGTGAATTTTGACCAGCGCAAAATCATTGTATACACAAGTATTTGAGCCCGCCGTTTCGCCCGCTTCCTGCATTGCTCGCCAACTGCTATAAACTAGTTCGCCGGGCTGGCTGGCATTTTCAATACTGATTTCATTAAAGCCAATCGCCAAATTATTACTCTCACAGGGATCAACGCCAGAGTTCGTATCTGTGCTGAAACAGTGGGCAGCCACGCCGATATAAACAGTTTGCGCGTTAGGAGAATACAAAAAATTGCTGGTACAGCTGCTGCCGTCAGCAATAATTTCAACACCTGGGCGAATTTGGCTGGCCACTGGCACGCCTTGGTTTATCGGTAAGCTGGCATTGCCCGGCAATGTCGCTGGCTTAGTCGTATTGGAGGTAGATGATGATCCCCCGCAGGCACTTAACATTATTATTGCTATTAACATCATCCATTGCTTAGTCACTTTTAGTCCTCTTATTGGGCGCTAACAATACTAAATACTACAGCAGATGAGCAGTATCCACTTTTTCTCGGTTCAGCATGTGGATAGCTTACCCCGTTATATGCACATTGTACGAAAACTAAGGGAAATCCGTTTTTTGCTTCATGCAGTACATCAGCACCATGCGTTTTCTACAGGCAAAAAAAAGCCGCGCTAAAGCGCGGCTGATTCGCTCGCGGAAATGATTACTTGCTGTTTTCGATCATATAATCGACTGCCGCCATCACTTCATCGTCTGAACAGCTCATGCACAAGCCCTTAGCGGGCATCATACCGATATTGCTAAAGCCATTAATAGCATTGCTGTAAACCTGGTCCATACCCTTGGCGCTACGCGCTTTCCAGTCTGCCGCGTCCCCAAGCTTTGGCGCGCCGCCAGCACCAACGGCATGACAGCCTTGGCAGCTACTTTTGTATACTTCTTCACCTGATTTAGCTGCACCACCGGCCGCGGCAACTGCAGCGCCACAGCTGCTATCGCCCTGCAGACAAACCTTACCGGCGGGCTGAATACGAGATTCAACTTCACTGTACTGCTTGTCAGTCAGCGCCCAAGCAGACACACACACCATGAGCAAACCAACAACGGCCGCCAATTTCTTTAACATTACACTCTTCACAGTTTACGCCCTCTCGACATACAGGGCTGATCAGCCCGCAAATTTACTGGCGGCATTATAGCGGCATGACCGCGATTACTCCAACACTGGCATTTATCCATCGCGATTAAACCCACAAAAAAGGGCGACCAGAGCCGCCCTTTTCCATAGTTGGCTAAAACTAGCGCTTAACCAAGCCCTCCAGTCGCGTCGCAGCGTCCAATAAATCCGCCCGGGCAAAGGGTTTATCGGTGAACTGAACGTTTAAGTAGGGTTTTGTTACATGCGCTGCAGTCACTACCGGACCAAGTGCATTCGGCATTGCCCCTGCGGTGGTTAAAGTCACTGAGCTCAAGGTATACGGCCCAGACACACCAGCCTCGCGGAGGATCAAGCCGTAAAAGCTTAAGTCCACCCAGTGACTGCCGGGTTCCAAATGAACCGCATTTTGCGATAAGGACAAAGATTCACCCAAAGCTGAGGCCAAGACGCCCGCCAAGTGGTAACGACCGGCGACCGCAACATCTACCTTGGCGGCAATAACTAAACTGCCTTCGCTCAGGCGATCGCGATACTCACCCGTTAACTGTGCGCCCGGTTGGCTATAGAGGAAACCGCCCAGCGCAACGCGCTGGTCTTGATCTGCATTAACCGCAGTCACTTTTATGGCAATATTCTTGGCGCTACCGATGTCCGGCTGGTGAGTCGCGGGCAAAACATAGCTGGCGGTATACACCCCGTCCCCCGCTTGTTGGTCACCATCTTTGCCATCATCGCGATAGCTCAGCATGGCCAGTTGCTGACCATTATTGTCGACCAACTCGCCAGTCACAGCCCAAGGCCCAGCGGCACTCCTTGGCGCTGGCGCCAATAAATTCACTGAGCTTGCCGTGCGCTCAGCTAGCGAGGCATAAAAATACGCCGTATCGCCAGTACTATAGCGAATATCCGAAGCCCACACTGACAACGCGGGACCGGCGCCCGCAGGCCCCGCCTGGGTTTGTACTGTGGCCTCACGACCAGCTAGCAAGGGGTCGGCTAGGGCGCCGGACACTGGCTGCGACCACTCAGGGTAGCGAGCCATGGTGCGGTACTCCGCCGCCGCCTGTGCCGCGAGATCTGGCGTTGCCGCCGCGATTGTCGCCATCGGCGCCAAACTGAATAGCGATGCCGCCAAGAGGGGCTTAATGTGTTTACTTTTCATTGCGATACTCCCTTAAATTCGGCCAATTAATACAAAATGCTAATAAAACTAGCACTGGTCATTGAGCTCTGGACTTGGGTATTGGCTGCACACGGCGCGCCGCTACAGGTCCAAATGCCATTGGGAATTTGCCGACGTACATCCGAGTCGCTGGCGTCGCGTTCGTCACTGTGATTTTCATGGGCCGCGTCCAAGTTCCGGAAGCCGGAAACTTCCTGTTTGGCGCTATTTCCGCACACATTACTGTTGTTGTAGCTCGCGCTCGCGCTACCACTACAGGCAAAAATAGAGGCGTATTGCACAACGCCGTCGTCTTCACCGCTTAAGCAGGCACTGGCGCCAAATATGGCTTCATAGCCTCCTGTTAAGTAGATGTTTTTCGCTGGCGCACTGGCGTAAGTGCGAACCTGCACATCGTCGCTGCTGCGCAGCCACCACGTTGCATCGTCACAGTCCTGTATCCATCCTGCGGCCCAGTTGCAGCCCCAGCTTGAACCGCCGCACACCGCGTCAGCGCCCTCGGAACCGCGGTGGGCGCCACCTAGCGTAATAGCCATGCCAACCCGTGTCGCCACGGTGTCATAGGGCCCGTTGTAATTGTAGTTTGGGTCAGAGGCGTCATTATTTCCCAAGATATAATCCGTTACAGTACCGCCCATGCTGTGGGCAATAATCCAAAATGAGCCACCTTGGGCATAGGTTTGCGCACAGCGATTACCACCGCCGTCAGCCACCCCATTGGTTGCCGCAACGATTTCATTGGCTACCTCGCCGGCCGCCAAGGCATCCCAATAGGGTTTGGTGCCGTTGTAACCCACCACATAGTACGACGCCGAGTAATTTTTGGTGGCGGTACGCACAAAGTCGTTGCTGCCATTTACCCAGTAATTACGCGCTGAATTCCAACTGGTATAGGTATTGGTGTCCGTTTGCTTGCCGTGTACAAAGATCAAACACGGCGCCGCGAGAACATCACTCACAGCGAAGAACAGACACAAGCCCAAGGCCGCACGTAGTGCGGATAAATATCTCATAGCTAAACTCCCATTTATTATGCATTGCTTTATTTCGGGTTTACCCGCCACTGGTTCACGTATGCCGTGCCCAATTAAAACGAGTCGCTACAGTTAAAGAGATGATCTAGATATCGGCCAATAAGCCGAATGAATTGTCACAATTTATTAGATTTATGTCGTAGTGCTCGCAAGTGATACCGGGAGTATTCAGCAAGATCTTGATTTACTTATTATTTATAGATACGACGGAGTTCACATTTACGTAGCCACAATCAAGGGCAACGCGCGCCAACGCCAGAGCTTAAGGTACCAAAAATTGGCGCTGCCAACCGGCCTCACTCTGGGTCCATAAAGTACGTTGATGCATATCGCCACCTTCTCCACGCTGCCAGCGCTCGACAAAATTCACTGCAAGCTGCAAACCGAAGGCATTATCCACCGGCGGAATATCCTCATCGCGGGGATAATCCGCTTTGAGCTTCGCTATGTCAGCGAGGAAAGCCTCTCTACTTTCTATGACGGCACTTTGTGCCTGGTGATTTACATAATAGAGATCAAGGATTTTTGCTTCATAGGGCTTGCGCTGCCAATGATCATGCATCTCAGCCGCCGATAATTCGCGAAGTTGATTGCCACCCAAGCGGTATTGGCGCAGCAACTCCGGCCAAAAAACCAAAATTTCAAAGTTCCCGTTATTTTTCAGCTGTTGCCACTTGGGGCTACTGGCGCTGACAAAGAGCACTAGGGCATTATCGGTCACTGCGCGCAATACTAATGTTCGCGTTACCGGCCTACCATCAAGCCCGACTGTGGCCAGTGAGCAATAGCGCGCATTCGCCAATTTTTGAGCTTGCGCCGCTTGCCATTCCACGGCGAAATCCGCGAGGGGATCAAACATAAGTTAGTCCAGGTATAAGTAAACTCTAAAGCGTATTTAGTATTGCACTATTGGCGCGCGGTGCAGCCAGCGATCATCTTCTAACATGGCCAACATCGCGTGCGCACAATCAGCGAAACTAATACGCGAAAAGCCATTGAAGCGGTCAAAACCTAGGCGATAATCACCTCGCATCGGCCCCGGAGTCATTTGCAATGGCCGCACGCCAATATGGGGAATATCAGGATAAGACTTGAGCAAGAGGTACTGATGCTCTTTATCGATATGACGCAGGCTCATAAAGGTTTCGGCAAATTTGCGCACAAACTTCGCGCCAAAGCCAATCACATCTTGCTCAACAAAGGTACTGCCGCCGCCACACCAAATAAATCGTGCACCGCAGTCGCCGCGCAAGGCGTCGAGAATAATCCGCGTTACATCAGTGCAGAGATCCGGTGGTGAATGCTTGTCGACACCAATAGCGAATAGTACCGCGTCAGTATCTGCAGCTATCACCCGCCAGACATCTTCAGGGCACAGCGCATCGCCTTCCACTACACAGACTTTACTGCGCAGCTCAGCTGATATTTTTTTAGCTGAGCGAACTAAAATCGTCAGTTCATGACCCGCGGCTACCGCCTGCTGCAAACACTCACTGCCAAGCTGACCGGTGGCACCAAACAATGTAATTTTCATCGCAACAGCTCCCACTTTAATACCGCTATTATTTGATCCTAGGACGACTGCACTGACATACATAAAAAAGGGCGAGGCTTAAAACATAAGACCTCGCCCTTTTGTTACCGCTGAGCTCTACGCCATCCGGTGCAAGGCACAAATCTTATTACCCGACGGGTCCCGCAAATAGGCGAGGTATAATTTTCCTAAACCACCTTCGCGAACACCCGGCGCCTCTTCGCAGCTCACGCCGCCATTGGCCAATCCCGCTGCGTGCCAAGCGTCAGCTTGCGCCGGATCTTTGGCGGCAAAGCCGATGGTAGAGCCATTGCCATGGCTTGCTGGATTACCGTCGATTGGCGGCGTAATCGCAAAAACGCCGCTATCGGTAAAATAAAAGCAACGGCCGCGATCATCAAAAACACCCGGCTGGTAACCCATTGCGCCGAGAACAGCGTCGTAAAATACCTTCGACGCCTGAACATCATTTGCACCAACCATAATATGACTAAACATTTGTTATTCTCCTTGTATCTACTATACGCAACTCGCAATTGAGCTTGCGCTTACGCTAAAAATGACTCATTCCGTTCCGCAAATTTCAAAAGCGACAATCACAGTAAAACCTCTGCTTCATCGCCGCTGGTTTCAAGCCAACTCTTGCGGTCTGGCGCCCGTTTTTTAGACAAGAGCATGTCCATCAGGCCATCGGTCTCGTCGCCGTCTTCTATCGACAATCGCACCAAACGTCGCGTATTGGGATCCATAACCGTCTCGCGCAATTGCAGCGGATTCATTTCACCCAAGCCTTTAAAGCGGGTGACCGATATTTTGCCGCGCTTATTTTCAGCTTCGAGACGATCCATAATGCCCTGCTTCTCGGCATTATCCAGCGCATAAAATACGTCTTTACCAAGGTCAATACGGTATAGCGGTGGCATGGCGATATAAACATGCCCCTTCTCAACTAATGGTCTAAAGTGCCGCAAAAACAGCGCGCACAACAAAGTGGCAATGTGCAGTCCGTCTGAGTCCGCATCGGCAAGCACGCAGATTTTATTGTAACGCAGGCCGCTAAGGTCATTTGAGTCGGGGTCGATGCCCATGGCCACGGAAATATCGTGGACTTCCTGTGAGGCTAATATCTGCTGAGATTCGACCTCCCAAGTATTCAAAATTTTACCGCGCAGGGGCAGTATCGCCTGAAACTGACGGTCTCGCGCTTGCTTGGCCGAGCCACCCGCCGAATCACCCTCAACCAGAAACAGCTCTGAGCGCTCAATATCACCACCGGAGCAGTCTGCCAATTTACCGGGCAATGCGGGACCCGCCGAGACTTTTTTACGTACTACTTTTTTGGCTTTGCGCATACGCGACTGGGCATTGTTTATGCACAGTTCAGCAAGCTTTTCAGCATCTTCAGTATGCTGGTTTAGCCACAGGCTAAAGGCGTCTTTGGCGACCCCTGAGACAAAGGCGGCGGCTTCTCGCGAGCTTAAACGCTCCTTGGTCTGCCCTGAAAACTGCGGGTCGGCCAATTTAGACGACAACACATAGCTGCATTTTTCCCAAATGTCGTCAGGCGCGAGTTTGACGCCACGGGGAATCAAGCTGCGAAATTCACAAAACTCGCGCATGGCGTCGAGCAGACCGCTGCGCAAGCCATTCACATGGGTGCCGCCCTGCGCCGTGGGAATCAAATTTACATACGACTCAGCTAGCGGCTCGCCGCCCTCGGGCAACCACTGCACCGCCCAATCTACCGCTTCAGAGCGGCCGCTAAAATGACCGATAAACGGCTCTGCTGGCAGCGTGTCATACTCGCGAGTATGGCTGGCCAGGTAGTCACGCAGGCCATCTTCGTAATACCACTCTTCACTCTCGGCACCCGTCTCATCGACAAAGATAACCTTCAGGCCCGGGCATAAAACTGCCTTCGCGCGCAGCACATGCTTGAGGCGCCGAACCGAGAATTTAGCGGTGTCGAAATACTTGGGATTAGGAGTGAAGCGAATATAAGTGCCGGTATTGCGCTTGCCGCAGCTATCAATCACCGCCAGCTCTGACGCCTTGTCGCCGTCAGCAAAGAACATTTGATGCACTTGGCCGTCGCGTTTAATAACAATTTCAAGAGAGCTAGACAGGGCGTTAACAACCGACACCCCTACCCCGTGCAAACCACCAGAGAATTGATAATTGTCATTTGAGAACTTACCCCCAGCGTGCAGGGTACACATAATGACCTCCACCCCCGGCAAGCCCTGTTCTTTGTGAATATCCACCGGCATGCCGCGCCCGTCGTCGGCGCAACTCAGGGAACCGTCATTGTAGAGCGTAACCGTGACTTCTTTGGCGTGCCCGGCCAGCGCCTCATCGACGCTGTTATCGATCACTTCTTGAGCAAGATGATTTGGCCGAGTGGTATCGGTGTACATTCCCGGCCGCTTGCGAACAGGCTCTAAACCGGTAAGGACTTCAATGGACTGAGCATCATATTGTGACATTTGAAACCATTTTAGCGGCAGGGCCGCATTATCTAATTATGTAATAAAACGCCGTCGCCAATAGGGCAACGATCCTCAACTATTTACTTTGCAGTGGCATTACACCAACTGCAAAAAATTCACCACGGCCTCTAAATGGCGGTCAAAGCCCTGAAAGCTGTGATCGCCACCCGCCTCCACGGTCATTTTGCTACCACGATAAAAATCGAGGGCAAGGCGGTAATCTAATACTTCATCCGCCTCCTGTACCAACACCCAGTAGCGGCTGGCGTGAGGCACCACGCCCATATTGCGAAGCGCGTCGATATCGCCCATTGTGAGACTAAAGTCCACAGCTGTATAAGGGTTGCGATGCGCACCAATAAAATGTTCGGCAAAATTATGTGGCTCAACCGCTGGGTTGATCAAGACCGCAGACAAATCATAGCGTTCAGCCATTACTGTGGCCAAAAATCCGCCGAGGGAGCTACCGACCAAACCCAGAGGCCCCGCACGCTGTCGCAGGCAATCTTGCACTAGGCGATCAACTTGCTGACACGCTTCACCGGGGTTATTCGACAAACCGGGAACAATATAGTCAATACTCGGATACCGGGCGGCAACAAATTCACCCAGCTGCTGAGCCTTGGTTGAGAGCGGTGACGATAAAAAGCCATGAATATAAATTAGCGATGCCGTCATTCGTAACCACGAGCCGAATTATCAACCGCGAATATTACACCTTTTACCCGCGACACTCTCGTCTGAAACTCACGTTTATCCCCCAGCCAAAACCGGCGATAAGCTGGATTGCAATCATCCAAAGCAAAATTGGCACTGTTAGGCGCGAACTGAACACAGGTCGAGGGTGTGCTTAGCAAACCAATATTTTGAAACAATTGCTCTGACTGCTGGTGAACGTGACCGCAAACAATAGCTTTAAATTGATCTTTATTGGCAATTGCGGCAAACACCGCGTCGGCATTTGCAATCTGCTGCTCGTCAAGCCAAGCACAACCGACCGGCTGTAAATGATGGTGTACAAATACAAGCGTGGGGCGATCAAAGCGCGCAGCGTCGGCCAAGATCGCTAATTGATCGGCGGCCAAATTACCGCAGACCTGCCCCGGCACAGCTGAATTTAAAAATACCAGCTGCCAGTCGCCCAATTCAATACGACTCGGCATCCACTGGGCACCGACAATATTCTGCATCAGTTCGCTATTGTCATGATTGCCCGGCAGCCACACTATTTGCTTTGCCATTCCCTTCAAGCGCGCAGCCAAACGCTGGTAGGCGCTGGCATCACCGTGGGCGGCCAAATCACCGGAGGCGACTAGCACATCTATTTCTGGGCACTCCTCGGCCACTGCCTGAAGAACTGCCTCTAGGCTATTGTCGGTATCCATACCAAGCAGTGAGTCGCCGAGCTCAGCACCCAGATGACAATCGCTAATTTGCACCACACAGAGCGGCGCCTTGTTAGACTGAACAGGCAATTTCACCGTTACCTCATTATCTATTGCTTGATTTATACGGTATGACCCTTGCCAGCACCAGTAAATTTCGCGGCCGCTATCATATTTCGAGAAGATTCAGCGGGTTCTCCAGCGAATGCCCCAACGCTAAGCACAGACTCAACCACTCGCCCAAATACGTGTTTTGCTGAGCTTTTTCATCGCGCTGCAACATGCCCGCATTGGGGTAGGCATAGCGCGGTTTTAGTGGGCGCAAACCGCTAGCACCCATCACCTCGGCCAATTTAGCGTCGTGGTAGACCCGCACCTGCAAAGAGGGCACTGGCAGCCCAAGCAACAATGGTTTGTGTAACCGCAGTTCGAGCATCGTGGTGTAAGGTGCACGCTCTTTGACTAGCAGTTCAACCATATTGGCCGCCACCCCAAAACGCAGACAATCCCCCGCCTCGGCGTCGGCGGGCAATAGCTGCCGCAAGCGCCGAAAATTCAGTTCGCAATCGGCCAAGTGGCCGCTGAGATCAATTTGATAGCGTTGACTACTCACACTTCTCCCGATATTTAGCCGTCTAAACCATAACTTTAGTTAATATTCATTCTCAATCAGCTGGAGTTTGGTACACTCCTTGGCTATCTAAACCTCCCGCACTGGAGCACAGGTTAACTCTATGATTGCCAAACGTCATCTTCTCAATGTTTCTATCGCGGCGCTATTCACCAGCCAATCCATATTCGCCGACACCTTACTCGATGTTTACGAGCTAGCGGTAAAAAACGATCCCCAGCTCAAATCAGCGGAAGCGAGCTACCGCGCCAATATTGAAACAGAGAAACTCGGTCGCGCAGCACTGCTGCCGCAGGTCACCGCCCAAGCGTATTACCAAGACGCGGAGACCGACCGCGAAAGTAAAAGTGTTGATTTTTCTTCTACGCCAGGTGCCAGCCCGACCACGATTAACCAACAGACATCTACCGATAGCGAAACAGAATCTTATTCTGTTTCCTTGAATCAAGCTTTATTTGATCTACCTGCTTGGTTTACCTTCCGCGCCGGTAAAAAGATCTCTGAGCAAGCGGAGGCCCAGTTAGCCTACGAGCAACAGCAATTAATCATACGGGTTTCCGAAGCCTATTTTAATGTGCTGCGCGGTCGCGAGAACTTAGACGCCTCCAAAGCCGAAGAGCGTGCCGCCAAACGTCAATTCGAGCAAACCCAGCAACGCTTTGATGTTGGCCTGATCGCGATTACCGACGTTCACGAAGCCCGCGCGGTGTACGACAGCACGGTAGCGCAGCGTCTAGGTTTTGAAGGCAACTTGGCGATTGCCCGAGCGAATCTCAGCAGCCTGACAGGACAAGAACACAATAATTTGTGGTCGCTGAAGTCTGATTTCCCTATTACTATGCCCGAACCTCTGGATCGTGCCGAGTGGGTGGACTTTGCCCTCGCCAACAATAAATTACTGAAAGTTTCTACCGCAGGTGCCGCGTCGGCCTACCAGTCTGCGCAAGCCAAGAAAATGGGTCACCTACCCAAGATTACTGGCAGCTTTACCGCCAGCAAGGAAGACCTGGATGGCACTACCCGCTATATGCCAAGCAGCACATTTTCAACGCCACCAGACGCGTACACCGAATCAGAAGCGCTGCGTATTACGCTGACCATGCCACTGTTTGCTGGTGGCGGCATCAGCGCCGGTCGCCGCCAAGCTTACGAGCAGTACAATGCCGCCAATTACAATGCCCAGGCCACCCAGCGCCAAGTCATTACCGGCACCCGCGCCCAGCATATTGCGGTCTATACTAATGTACAGACGGTTAATGCACGTCATCAAAACATTATTTCTACGCGCAGCGCCCTTGACGCAACGGAAGCAGGTTACGAGGTGGGCACGCGTAATATCGTCGACGTGTTAGACGCTCAGCGCAGGCTCTACGCTGCAATGCGCGACTACACAAATGCTCGTTATGATTACGTTGTGAACGTGCTGAAGTTGAAATTAAATGCCGGCACCTTAAGCCCCGCCGACATTCTTTATTTCAATAAATGGTTACAGGCATCGGAATCGGTCTCGCTAAGCGACCGCTCTCCCGCCACCAGCGTTAATCCTTAAGATAGCCTTCAATAATCGCGAGCAAGCGCTGCAAGGCGCCGCGATTATTATCTACCACCGCCTTTGCCGCCGCGCCCTGCCGCTGACGGCAAAGGGGCTTGGCAAACAAAGTCTGCAACACCTCAGCCAGCGCCCTGTCGCCATCAATCTTTTGCAAGCCACCCGCCGCCTCTAGCAACGCACTGATTTCAGAAAAATTGAAGTCACTTAGCCCAGTCACCACCGGCAAACCCCAAGCCGCAGGCTCCAAGGTATTATGACCGCCATGGTCGATTAAACTGCCGCCGACAAAGGCAATATCTGCGCAGCCTAATAGCAGCAGCAACTCGCCCATGGTGTCGCCTAAAATAACCGATGTAGTGCTCGCCACAGGGGCAGCGGCAGCACTGGCTAGACTCGCGCTGCGGCGTTCAAAGTTCAAATCGCTGCTGGCAATCAACTCGGCCACCTTTGGAAAACGCTCAGGGTGGCGAGGCACAAGAATAAGCACAGCGTCGGGGTGTTGCGCCAATAACGCCCGGTGAGCGGCGAGCAGCACTTCATCCTCGCCAGCATGGGTGCTGGCGGCGATCCACACTGGGCGATCACCCAGCCAATGACTGCGCAGTTCGCTCGCCTGCGTTTGTAATTCTGTGGGAATAGCTAAATCGAATTTAATACTACCCGACACCGTCAAATTGGCCTCAGGAACACCCAGCGCGGCAAACCGTGAACCATCAGCGGCGCTTTGTGCCACGACCTGACTAAACCGCGAAAATACGTCTCGACTCAAACTGCCAATACGACCGTATCCCCGAGCCGAGCGCGCCGACAGACGAGCATTGGCGAGAATCACCGGAATCCCTCGAGCCTCGGTCTGGCAGACCATATTCGGCCAAATTTCGGTTTCCATGATCACTGCCGTGCGGGGTTGAATCCGGTTTAAAAACCGGGCAATCGCATCAGGTAAATCGTAGGGTGCATAAACATGAAAAACCCGATCACCAAACATGGCCTGCACCCGGTCCGAGCCAGTGGGGGTCATGGTGGTAACCACCACCGGCAAATGGGGGTGCTGAGCCAAAAAATAATTAATCAGGGGCGCCGCCGCAATACTTTCACCCACCGACACCGCATGCACCCACAAACCACCGGTATGCGCAGGGGGCTTAAAAAACCCAAAACGCTCGGCGATCCGGTGCCGGTAGGCAGGCGCCCGCGACGCCCGCCACAGCAATCGCACCAGCACCAAAGGCAGGATTAAATAGAAAAAAACACTGTAGAAAAAACGGGGCATAAATAAGATTTAAACTCCGACGCTCAACACGTCACGGCAATTAAAAGAGCTCACAACTGTGGGTTTCTGGCCATTATACCCCGCCTAAAACCGCGCCTTAGTTTAAAACGCGGTTTTAATTCGCCTTTCAGGCCAGACTCAGTACTTCCTTAACGCAGCGGTTAATACCTCTGGCCGCCTCGGCGATACTGCCCGCCACCATATAGGCCGGGGTGGTCACCAGCTTCATGTCTTTATCAATACAAACCTCGTCAACTGCGCACACCTGATGATTACCGCCCATGGCTGTAATCGCTGCCGCCGTATCAGCATCACTGCCAATAGTGCACTTTACGCCCGAACCAAAAATGCGCGCGGCCATGGTCGGCGCAATACAAATTAGCCCAACCGGCTTCGCCGCGCCATGCATTGCCTGTATAAAGCCAAGCACCTCAGGCAGCACATTCATTTCAGCGCCGTTAACGGCGAAGTCAGACAAGTTTTTGGCCACCCCAAAGCCACCGGGCACAATAACAGCATCAAAATCTGCGATATTTGCCTCATTCAGGTTTTTCACCCGCCCCCGCGCCAAGCGCGCCGACTCCACCAGCACATTGCGGCGCTCACCTTCGGCCACTTCGCCACTGAAGTGGTTAATAACATGCATTTGCTCTATATCTGGCGCAAAACACTGGTAACTCGCATCGTGATTTTCTAGCGACAGCATAGTCAGCACGCTCTCGTAAATTTCGGAACCGTCATACACGCCGCAACCGGCTAACAATAACGCTACTTTTTTCATACCTATTCTCCTTTATGCTTGATCTCTACTGACGCAGTCGACACCACCCCAGCATTAACACTGCGTTCAAGAATTCCTTCGCGCAGACCGCGCTCAGAAACCGCCATCTCATCAATATTTAATGCCTCAAAAAGAGCTAGTACAATGGCTAATCCAGAGGCAAAAATAGACTGCCGATCTTCGGGTAGCCCAGCAAAAAATACCGACTCCACACGTGTAAAGGACTGCAAATCTGCCACCAAGTGCCGCAAATCATCTCGGTAAATTCCCGCTGAATGACCACGCCGGGCAATAAGCACCTGCTCAACGGCCAATAATGTTCCCGAGCAACCGACAACCGCAACGCCGGGTGGCAGCGCGAGTTCCGCGGCGGCGCGCTCAAATTCCACTCGCGCGGCACCCAGCGCCGCGTTAAAGTCGGCTCGACCTAAGCGCCCCTCGGGAAAATAACGCAAATAGCTCAGGCAGCCCACCCCCACACTGCGTCCCCGCGCCATACGCGGGCCGTGACCAAACGCCAATTCAGTACTGCCACCACCTATATCGACCACCAATTGTGCGCCATCGCCAGCCTCGTTGCCGACCCCGAGATAAACCAACTCGGCCTCTAGCTCACCACTGACAATCTCTGGCATTACCCCTAACAAGCTCTGCACTTGCCGACAAAATGACGCCGCATTCGCCATGCCGCGCAGCGAAGCCGTGGCCACAATATGCAGGGGCATAGGATCGTAGCCCCCCAGTATTTGTTTAAACTCCGCCAAACAGGCCAATGCTCGCATTTGTGCGTCGGCCTGCAAAAATCCGCCAGAATTCCCCGCCGCCAGCTGCACCTTACGCTCGGTCTTATAGCAGGACCGCCATGCTCCATGCCGAATTTGGCCAATCAATAAATGAAAGCTATTAGAGCCCATATCAATTGCTGCAATATATGAAGCTGCCGTCAAATTTACACCCCTGTCTGTTTTCACTTCCGTCTAAATCCTGTGCTATCATCGCACATCCTAAATTTTATGATGTGTAATCGGAGAAATAACATGAGCGACAACATCGTTCACGTCACCGACAGCAGCTTTGAAGAAGACGTGCTGAAGTCAGACGTACCTGTACTGGTCGATTTCTGGGCAGAGTGGTGTGGTCCCTGCAAAATGATCGCCCCGGTATTGGAAGAAGTGGCGGTTGAATTCGCCGGTAAGATCAAGATCTGCAAAATCGATGTTGATGCCAATAGCGACACGCCACAGAAATTCAGCGTACGCGGCATTCCTACACTGATTATTTTCAAAGGCGGCAACGCCGAAGCGACTAAGGTCGGCGCACTGTCTAAAACTCAGCTGCTCGATTTTATTAACGCGGCACTGTGATTCAAAATCGCGCGGCGCCCTAGCGCCGCGCGATTTTACTGAATTTAAATACTAGACGCCTCTGGCTTTCAATGATAGAGTGCTGACGATCCTTCAAAGAATACCCAATAATTAACCTTATTTTCGCTCCTGCTATACACGTCGAGTTCGTTTCGGCTTTCCGATTCTGCCGTTCCTGCGTCTCGCTCATATCTCGTCTAATTGATACCACTAAACCCATATACCTATGAATCTTACCGATCTAAAAACCAAACCAGCACAAGAATTACTCGACATCGCCAAAGAAATTGGCCTAGACAATGTCTCCCGTTCGCGCAAGCAGGACATCATCTTCTCCATACTTAAGCGCCACGCTAAAAGCGGTGAAGACATCCATGGCGACGGCGTATTAGAAATCCTGCAAGACGGCTTCGGCTTCCTGCGCTCCGCCGACTGCTCTTACCTCGCCGGACCCGATGATATATATGTTTCACCCAGCCAGATCAGACGCTTTAACTTGCGCACTGGCGACAGCATTGCCGGCAAAATTCGACCACCAAAAGAAGGCGAGCGCTACTTCGCTCTGCTGAAAGTCGACGAAGTCAATTTTGCCCGCCCCGAACAGTCCAAGAACAAAGTCCTGTTTGAAAACCTGACCCCACTGTTCCCCAATGAGCGCCTGACCCTAGAACTGGGCACCGGCTCTACCGAAGATTTAACTGGTCGCATCATTGACCTCGCTGCACCAATCGGCAAAGGCCAGCGCGGCCTAATCGTCGCACCGCCAAAAGCGGGTAAGACCTTGATGCTGCAGAATATTGCCGCGAGCATTATCCGCAACAACCCAGAGTGTTACGTCATCGTTTTACTGATCGACGAACGCCCAGAAGAAGTAACTGAAATGCAGCGCTCGGTTGGTGTGCGCGGCGCCGAAGTTGTCGCCTCGACCTTTGACGAGCCACCAGCCCGCCACGTACAAGTGGCCGAAATGGTTATCGAAAAAGCTAAGCGCCTGGTTGAACACAAACGCGACGTGGTCATCCTCCTCGACTCCGTTACCCGTTTGGCCCGCGCCTACAACACCATTGTCCCGAGCTCCGGCAAGGTCCTCACCGGTGGTGTTGACGCTCACGCTCTAGAACGCCCCAAGCGCTTCTTTGGCGCCGCGCGTAATGTCGAAGAAGGCGGCAGCCTGTCAATCATCGCCACCGCGCTGATCGACACCGGCTCCAAAATGGACGAAGTCATCTACGAAGAATTTAAAGGCACCGGTAACAACGAGCTGCACTTGGATCGTAAAATCGCCGAGAAGCGCGTCTACCCCGCCATTAACATCCGCCGCTCAGGTACTCGCCGCGAAGAACTCCTCACCGGCGAAGAAGAACTGGCCAGAATGTGGATACTGCGTAAATTACTGCACGGCATGGAAGACACCGCAGCGATTGAGTTCTTGATCGACAAGCTCAAAGACACCAAGACCAATGCCGAGTTTTTTGATTCAATGAAGCGTAAGTAGTGCCGAATGCTTGACGGGAGACGGGAGATGCTTAAAAGCAAAACCCTAAATACCCGTCAAGATTTACACTTGGGCTTAATTAGCGCGGCGCCTGCCGCGCCTAATATTTTGACCTTGCCTCTCCCGTCTCCCATCCAGCGTAACGCCTGCTATGTATAAAGACCTCAGAGAATTCATTGCCGACCTCGAAGCCAAGGGCGAGCTAAAGCGCATCAAACACCCCGTTGACCCCATTCTCGAAATGACTGAGATTTGCGATCGGGTATTGCGCGCCGGTGGCCCTGCGCTACTGTTTGAAAATCCCATTGGTTATAACATTCCGGTACTGGCGAATTTATTCGGCACCGAAAAACGGGTGGCCATGGGCATGGGCAAGGACGACATCAAAGCCCTGCACGAAGTCGGCGAGCTACTCGCGTTTCTGCGCCAACCCGATCCGCCAAAGGGGCTGCGCGACGCCTGGAGCAAACTGCCGGTATTCAAGCAAGTATTGAATATGGGCCCTAAAATGGTGAATGGCGCCGCCTGCCAACAATGCGTGATTGAAGGCGATGCGGTCGACCTTAACACCCTGCCAATTCAAACCTGCTGGCCCGACGATGCCGCGCCGCTCATTACCTGGCCGCTGGTCATTACCCGTGGCCCAAACAAAGAACGCCAGAATCTGGGCATTTACCGCATGCAATTAATTGGCAAAAACAAGCTGATTATGCGCTGGCTGTCCCATCGTGGTGGCGCCCTCGATTTCCAAGAATTTAAACAGGCCCACCCCGGCGAAAGGTTTCCAGTTTCGGTTGCCCTTGGCGCCGACCCAGCGACCACCCTCGGCGCAGTAACACCAGTGCCAGACAGCCTCAGCGAATACGCCTTTGCCGGTTTATTGCGCGGCAGCAAAACTGAACTCACTACCAGCCTAAGCAACGATCTAAACGTACCCGCCAGTGCGGAGTTTATTTTAGAAGGTTATATCGACCCAACAGAGATGGCCGACGAAGGCCCCTATGGCGACCACACCGGCTACTACAATGAAGTCGATAGCTTCCCGGTATTTACCGTGACCCATATCACTCACCGTAAACAACCGATTTACCATAGCACCTACACCGGTCGGCCACCCGATGAACCCGCAGTGCTCGGCGTCGCGTTAAACGAAGTATTAGTGCCGCTGTTGCAGCGCCAGTTTCCCGAAATCGTGGATTTCTATCTGCCGCCAGAAGGTTGCTCCTACCGCATGGCCGTAGTCACCATTAAGAAACAATACCCCGGCCACGCCAAACGCGTGATGTTTGGGGTGTGGTCGTTTTTGCGCCAATTCATGTACACCAAGTTTGTGATTGTGTGCGACGACGACGTCAACGCCCGCGACTGGAACGATGTCATCTGGGCCATTACCACCCGCATGGACCCCGCGCGGGACACCGTGTTGGTGGAAAATACCCCCATCGACTACCTCGACTTTGCCTCGCCGGTCTCTGGCCTTGGCTCAAAAATGGGGATGGATGCCACCAATAAGATGGGTGGTGAAACCACCCGTGAATGGGGGCGGCCGATTGTGAAAGACCCAGCCGTTATTCAGAAAATTGATGATATTTGGGACAAGTTGGGGTTGAGTTAAGCTCAGCGTTTGGCACCTCCTCGCTGGGCGACTTAGCTACTCGGCACTAAGGGCCCCACCCTCCGGGTGCCTGACAGCGCCTAAAGCGGTTAAGCTGTTTTTTCAAAAAAACCAACGGCATCACTGCGAAACTCGTCTTCGGCTCAGACAGTCCTCGCTAAAAGCATTCGCTGTCGCTCATATGGTTACCTGCCTGCGCAGGTAAGACGACACTTTCAGCCAGAGTGGAATACTTCTAAATCGTCGCTCCTGCGGAGGCAGGAGCCTATCCCCACAACGAAGTACTAGTTAGATGCTGGCACCCAACTTCCTTCAGCGGAGCACTGCAGCAAGCAACGGGAAAAACTGGCCTGAGGTCTGACGTCGGATGTCTGACGCAGGGGCATTCGCTACGCTCATATGCTTGCCTGCCTGCGCAGGTAAGACGATATTTTCAGGGCATGCTGAAATACGACTAAATCGTCGCTCCTGCGGAGGCAGGAGCCTATCCCCACAACGAAGTACTAGTTAGATGCTGGCACCCAACTTCCTTCAGCGGAGCACTGCAGCAAGTAATGGGAAAAGCAGGTCTGAGGTCTGACGCAGGGGCATTCGCTAAGCTCATATGCTTACCTGCCTGCGCAGGTAAGACGACACTCTCAGCCCGAGTGGAATACTTCTAAATCGTCGCTCCTGCGGAGGCAGGAGCCTATCCCCACAACGAAGTACTAGTTAGATGCTGGCACCCAACTTCCTTCAGCGGAGCACTGCAGCAAGTAACGGGAGAAACAAGTCTGATGTCTGATGCAGGGGCATTCGCTGTCGCTCACATGGATACCTGCCTGCGCAGGTAAGACGATATTTTCAGGGCATGCTGAATTACGACTAAATCGTCGCTCCTGCGGAGGCAGGAGCCTATCCCGGCAACGAAGCATTAGCTAGAGGCTGCAGCCCAATCCCCTTCAGCGCAGCGGAGTACTACAACAAGCAATGGCTTTACAGCCTGTTATTCCCCCTTGGAACTATTCCCAATTCCAAGGATCGATTAATGCGCGAGCACAAATACGAAGTGTCACAGGGGTGTTATTTTTGTCCAAAACATTAAACAACCGGCTTGGCCAGATAGCGCCGTGGCGTAGTCGCGCCCCGAGCGGCCACAACGTTTTAATCGCCTGCGCAATGTTCATATTGCTGCTCGCCTTGACGGGGTGTTCTTCATTGCCGCAGGAGGAAGGCAAAGTTGAGGAAGAGGTGGTACTCGTCGTAGAGGAAGCCCCCGCGATCTTCGAATCAGGCCTAGCCTCTTTTTATGGCGATAGACACCACAATCAAAAAACCGCAAGCGGGGAGCGGTACCGACACGAGCTAAAAACCGCGGCCCATAGAACCCTGCCATTGGGCAGCTACGTTAAAGTCACAAACCAGAAAACCGGCCAAAGTGTTGTGGTCAAAATTAATGACCGAGGACCATTTGTGCGCGGGCGGATAATTGATCTTTCCAAGTCGGCCTTTGCTGAGATAGGCAATACCGCATCGGGCCTGCTCCATGTCGACGTTCAGGTAATTGATTAACTCGATGTTGCTTTAACGCACAAAGCACAGCACGACAGCTAGCCTAGGGCGTAGAGATTAACCTCAATAACAACAGCCCATGAATAATGCTAAACTTGCAGGCCGCAGCAGACCATCACAAGTAAAGCCCGATTATGAACGATTCCCTATCAAGCCCCCTTAGCACCGAATCGTCGCAATCAAAGGCAATACCCTTATCACTTTACGTCCACATTCCCTGGTGCGTGCGCAAGTGCCCCTATTGCGATTTTAACTCGCACGAGCGCAAAGGCGACTTACCCGAGCAAGCGTACATCGCTGCGATGTTGGAAGATCTGGAGCAGGATTTAGATCTTATTCAAGGTCGCGAGCTGCAAAGCATATTTATTGGCGGTGGCACACCGAGTTTGTTCAGTGCCACGGCATACGAAACCTTGTTTAAGGGCTTACAAAAACATTTACGCTTTGCCCGCGACATTGAAATCACCCTGGAAGCGAATCCAGGCACTTTGGAACAAGGTCGTTTTGAGGGTTATCATTCCCTCGGCATCAACCGACTTTCTATTGGCGTGCAAAGCTTTGACCCAGCACAATTAAACAAGCTCGGCCGCATTCACAATAGCGATGATGCTCGACGCGCCATTGCCTGCGCCCAGCATGCGGGCTTTAGCAATTTTAATGTCGATTTAATGCACGGTCTCAACGAGCAAAGCCAAGCTGAAGCCATGCAGGATTTGGAAATCGCCATATCGGCAGGCGCGCCTCATATCAGCTGGTATCAACTCACCATCGAAGCCAACACCGAATTTTTTAAACGGCCACCCAGCCTGCCATTAGAGACTGAAATGCATCGCATGCAGGCAGCGGGCTTGTCGCTGCTGAACGACGCTGGATTTGCGCGCTACGAAGTATCGGCCTACGCCAAGGCCGGTCACCAATCTCGTCACAATCTTAATTACTGGCAATTTGGTGATTACCTCGCCCTTGGTGCTGGTGCCCACGGCAAGATCAGTCACGCGAATGGCGATATTTACCGCTACCAGAAAACCCGCAAGCCAGAGGATTATTTGCAGCGCCAGCCTTCCCGCACGAGCAAGCGTGAACCCGTCGCGACAGAGGATTTAGCACTTGAGTTTATGATGAACGCATTGCGTTTAGAACAGGGGTTTACTCGGCAATTATTTAGCGAGCGCACGGGCCAGAGCAGCCAAACCATCGATGCAATCTTAGCCAAGCTGCAGCAGCAAGGTTTACTGCAAGAACAAAATCACCTAATACGTCCCAGCGCACGCGGCTTTGAATTGATAGACAGCATCCTCAGCGAATTCTTAAACGCTTAAGCTCTTTTCGCGCAATACAGGCAAGACACTTTAAAAATCGATGTGAGCTATTAGATCAAGCTGTCGCCCGCAATGTTCATAACAATATCGGAAAATACGCATCGTTATGACATAAGTAAACCGTTAGGTTTAAAGTCTTCCTTCATTAGTTGTGCACTGGCATCGGGAACTGGAGATGCTTCTTTAAAAATAAGAATCTATCATCACCAACGCAAATCTCTCGCCGCGCAAGTACTGTATAGGTTATTACGATGATCGAAAAAGAATTGCTCTCTGCAGCCCTGTCAGCCACTTCGGAAGGGGTTATCATTGCCACCGTAAGGCACGACAACAAGCCAGATCGAATTATTTATGGAAACCGAGCTTTTGAAAAACTTATCGGCTTTGATAATGCGTCAATCATTAATCACAAATATAATTTATTGGAACGCCTAAGTAAAAATACGCCCGTTACTGAAGACGAAATTGTTAAGGCCATAACTGCAGGAAAGAGTATTCAGTGCATTAGAAAATCCCAGACCAAATCTGGCGATTACTTTTGGCACGAACTGAGTATCTCGCCAGTTTTAGATGAAAGTGGAACGCTAACCCATATTATTGGTGTACTACACAATATAAATGAGCGTATCCACTACCAAGAGAAAATTGAGCAACAAAATTTACTCCTAAAAAGAAAAAATCAACAACTTGATGAATTGGCCTCTCACGATTTCTTAACCACACTTTATAATCGTCGCTTTTTTGACCGAGAACTTACTCGTCTCTGTGCCTTCCACCAACGCTATCAAATTCCGCTTAGCTTAGCTTTTTTTGACATTGATTATTTCAAGCAATACAACGATTACTATGGGCATAACGCGGGTGACCGGGCGCTGCGCCTCGTGGCGGAGCAAATAAATCAGCATTTCAGTCGCGAGGCCGACATCTGTGCACGCTATGGTGGCGAAGAATTTGTGGTGCTATCGGCAAGCGACTCAAATGAAGCAACATTTTTAAAACATGTTGAGGCCGTTAGATTAAACATTGAGCAGCTGGCCATACCCCACAAAAAATCCACATCGGCAAAGGTCATCACTGTCAGCGCCGGCATTTATGTCGCCGTGCCACTGCGCGGCATGTCGCCCAATTATTTTACGGAAGAAGCTGATCACGCCATGTACCAAGCAAAGCAGCTTGGCCGAAATCGCGTCGCGGTTGCCCGCCATATTCGCATGGCGAGCGGCTAAGCCTGCACGACGACACCCTACACATAGCAAACAGCGCCACCATCTATCCGAATATTTTGGCCATTGATAAACCCCGCACGCTCACTGCAGATAAACGCCACTAAATCGGCCACTTCCTGACGTTCAGCAATACGGCCACAGGGGTTCGGGTACTCGCTGGCCACAATTTGCTTCACAATATCACCCCAGTTATCCCCCCAGCCTTTCTTCTCCGCTCTGCGGCGAAAACCCGCTTCCAATTCGGCGGTGCGAATATAGCCAGGCGAAATGGTATTTACGGTAATACCAGTATGACTCAACTCCTTGGTTAGACTTACGCTCATGGTCGCCAAGGCACCTTTAGCGGCGTAATAATGCGGCATAATACTATTGGGTTGGTGGCTGCCGATGGTGCCAAGCTGAACGATTCGCCCCCAGCCTTTCGCTTTCATTGCCGGTACCAAGCCCTGTATTAATCGCGCCGCCGACAAAACATTTTTCTGATACATATCCAGCCAATCGTGACTGGTGCTAATCGCCCACTTACCTGCTGATGCTGTGCCATAGTTGTTTACTAAAATATCAACCTCGCCCACCAGCTCCTTGGTTTGCCTCAAAACTTGCTCGCAGCCTTCATCGCTACTGATATCACCCCACACCGCACAAGCATTGGGGAGTTTATCGGCAGCAAGCTGAGCGAGACCCTCTTCATTGCTATGAAATACCACGCAAGCCCCCTCATTCGCCAAGGTGGCCGCTATACACTCACCAGTACCGCGATTGCTACCAGTGACCAGCGCAATTCTATTACTCAGGTTTAAATCCACAGTGCATCACCCTCTAAATTAAGCTCATTGCAGCATAGTCGCATATAGCCAGTCTGTGGCAAAATCACAGGCTGAACACCAATAAAATAGAGGCCACTATGAATTTTTGTCCCCAATGCGCCAGCCCCATCGCCGAGCTATTAATCGACAGTGAGATTCGCAAAGGCTGCCCAGACACCCAATGTGGTTTTGTGCTGTGGAACAATCCCGTGCCCGTGATTGCTATGATTGTGGAGGTTGAGGGCGGCGTGGTGATGGCCCACAACGTCAATTGGCCAAAAAGTTTTTACTCTATTATTACTGGCTTTCTCGAAGCGGGCGAAGACCCCGAAGAATGCGCTCGCAGAGAAACCATGGAAGAGCTAAACCTCCATGCGCTAGAAACCACGCTAATTGGCGCCTACCCTTTTGCCCAGCAAAATCAGGTGATTATTGCCTACCATGTGCGCGCTGCTGGCGAGATCAAGCTCAATCACGAACTTGATGACTATAAAATAGTGCCGCCAGCCGAGATCAAACCCTGGCCAATGGGCACCGGACTCGCGCTAACAGCCTGGTTAAAGCAGCACGGCCTGAGCCCTAAGTCTTAAGCTTGGGCGGCTGCTCTTCTGCCTGAGCTGGCTCGTCAGTGCTTTCATCTTCCTCTTCGTGGTTGCCCTTATCCCGTGCGACTTCCGCCTTGGCCAATTCCCGCGCCTGCTCAAGCTCCTCGGTCAACAGACCGAGGGCCGTCTTTAGTTCATCGCGATCAGGCGCCTCCTCGCCCTCAACCGGCTCGGCGTTCAACTGGTCTTTGAGCTTTTTAATTTTGCCCTGTAATTGCTCGACGGCGCTGGCCACCTCGGCTTTGCTGAACAAGATCTCTTCAGCGTGCCCACTGCGATCCTCGTCTGGTTGCCGCGTCACTTTACGCTTAGGAATAAATTTTAAATCTGCAGGCAATGGTCGCTGATTCATAAAGTTCGGCGACACGATTTCGATGCCCGCATCATGCAGTGCGTCTAGTATTTTGCCGCGCAAACGCGAGCGCGCGCTGACCAGTAATGCCGCTTCTTTAAGCCAGCCACTGGCGCGATAATTCACCGAGAAATCACCAAGATTGCGAATTTGGACAAAACCATTTTCCAATTCTGCCGCTTCAATTGCGCTCAACAGGGCCGTTTCGATATCACGTCGGTCAACGTCATAACCCAGCGACACCTCTGCCGACACCACCGTGCCCGATGCCCGCACCACATTGTAGGGCTCTTGCACCAGCAACAAATTAGGTACCGTGACTAGCTCGCTGGTTTCATTCTGAAATTCCACATGCAGTAAACCGCGCTGCGACACCCGCCCCAACTCACCGCGAAACTCAATATAATCGCCAGCCCGGAAACTATTCACCGTGCGCAGCATAAAGCCCGCCATTAAATTGCCCATCACCGAAGTCGACGACAGCGCGATCGCGGCACTCATTAACAAACCCACCAAACTCAAGAGTTGGCCGCGCAGCTCACCGTTCATTGGAATCGTGCTTATTGCCAGCAGCAAGCCACTCAGCCGAAAGGCCAAGCGCGTGCCCTGCTCCCGATAACGCGTGTCAGCGCCATGACTTTTCTGCACCGCAAACACCTTGCGGGTGAAAAGCCAGGTGGCGAATAATAAGCCCATCACCACCGCAAACGGCCCCCACTGGCCCAGCCAATTCGGCGCTACGCTAACGACTGCGTCTAAAGCATCATCCATTCAAAAAGCCTCGTTACTGTTATAAGACTGCATCATACTCATAGACACGAGTATAGACACCTGCGCGCCTTATCGCGGACACCACATTTACCGCATACGAAGGCGCCGCGCTCTGTGTTAAACTGCGGCCCAATAGCAAACGTTCAAAATACTACTCAGCGACCGCGCACGAGGAACACTATGCCTGTATATCGCTCTAAGACTACCACCGCTGGCCGCAATATGGCGGGTGCCCGCGCACTGTGGCGCGCCACCGGCATGAAAGACGGCGACTTTGAAAAGCCGATTATTGCGGTAGTGAACTCCTTCACTCAATTTGTACCCGGTCACGTCCACCTCAAGGACATGGGACAGTTGGTTGCCCGCGAAATTGAAGAAGCTGGCGGCGTCGCCAAAGAATTTAATACCATTGCCGTTGATGACGGGATTGCCATGGGCCACGACGGCATGCTCTACAGCCTGCCGAGTCGCGACATTATTGCCGACTCCGTGGAATATATGGTCAATGCCCACTGCGCCGACGCTATGGTGTGTATCTCAAACTGCGACAAAATCACCCCCGGCATGCTCAATGCGGCCCTGCGCCTAAATATTCCCGTAATATTTGTGTCCGGTGGCCCCATGGAAGCGGGTAAAACCAAGCTGTCTGAGCATAAACTCGATTTAGTCGACGCCATGGTCATCGCGGTCGACGACAGCGCTTCCGATGAGAAGGTCGCTGAATACGAGCGCTCAGCCTGCCCAACGTGTGGCTCCTGCTCGGGCATGTTTACCGCCAACTCGATGAACTGTCTGACTGAGGCGCTAGGTCTGTCCTTGCCTGGCAACGGTTCAATGCTGGCCACCCACGCTGACCGCAAAAAACTGTTTTTAGAAGCAGGTCGCCGAATTGTTGAATTATCTCGTCGGCATTACGAAGAAGACGATTACAGCGTACTGCCCCGCAATATCGCCTCCTACAGTGCCTTCAGCAATGCCATGGCGCTAGACATTGCCATGGGCGGCTCCACCAATACTATATTGCATTTATTGGCCGCCGCGCAGGAAGCTGAGCTGGATTTCACGCTTAAAGATATCGACGCGCTGTCGCGAAAAGTCCCCCAGCTGTGCAAGGTTGCACCGAATACGCCGCTGTATCATATGGAAGACGTTCACCGCGCTGGTGGCGTCATGGCGATATTAGGTGAACTTGATCGCGCCGAATTATTGGATACGAGCCTGCCAACTGTACACGCCAGCACTATGGCTGCGGCCTTGGCCCAGTGGGACATCATGAGCACCGATAACGACGCGGTGAAGAACTTCTTTAAAGCTGGCCCGGCGGGTATTCCCACCCAAACCGCGTTCAGCCAAGACACCCGCTGGAGTTCACTGGACGCCGACCGTGAAAACGGCTGTATCCGCAATCTAGAGCACGCCTTCTCACTAGAAGGCGGCTTGGCCGTACTCTATGGCAATATTGCGGTAGACGGCTGTGTGGTAAAAACGTCGGGCGTAGATGAAAGCATTCTGGTATTTGAAGGCCCAGCCCATATCTGCGAAAGCCAAGAAGGCGCGGTAGACGATATCTTAAATGACCGCGTAAAAGCGGGCGACGTGGTTATTGTGCGCTACGAAGGCCCCAAGGGTGGCCCCGGTATGCAGGAAATGCTCTATCCTACGAGTTATATTAAGTCTAAGGGTTTGGGTAAGGTCTGCGCGCTCCTCACCGACGGCCGTTTCTCGGGCGGTACTTCTGGCCTGTCTATTGGTCACGCTTCACCCGAAGCCGCTGCCGGCGGCGCAATTGGCCTGGTTGAGCAAGGCGATATTATCCGTATCGACATACCTAACCGCGGCATCAATGTACTGGTAGACGAAGCCGAGCTTAATAAACGCCGCAAAGCCATGGACGCCAAAGGCGCCGACGGCTGGAAGCCCGTGAAAGAACGCCCACGCAAAGTATCTGCTGCCTTAAAGGCTTACGCTAAAATGGTAACCAGTGCTGACAAGGGTGCGGTGCGGGATATTAGCCAGCTGTAAACATCGCAAAGATGTTTGCGGGCATAAAAAAAGGGGCCTAAAAGGCCCCATAAGAATGCTGGCGCCCTCACGCAACAGAGGTAGACAGCCGTCCCACTAATTCATCTGCTCAAAATCATGTAAACAGGGCAATACTATACCGCAAGTTTATGGCGATGATGATAGGCAATTTCCACTAGAGCCTATTTACCCAAATATTCACCACTTCCGTCACAAAAAGCCCTTAGCTTTGCGGCGAACCGCACTGCCAACACAGTTTAAAACTGACGCCATTGTGTTCTTTACAGCGTGGGCACTGCCATTCACGATCGTCATCTTTGCTTAAATCGGCCAATAGCGCCTCTGCCGCAGCGACACTGTAAGTGGCCACCCACAGTTCTGGCCACACATCGGTAAAGGCCAAACCACCGCTAGCACCGCCAGCATAGGCATTGCGCAATTCCGTTGTCAGCCCTGCCACTGCTAAAACATTTGCGGCATTGGCAACCAAGCTTAAATTAGGATCGGTAAAGATTTTTTTCACTGAGGCTAGCACTCTGGCCGAAGTGGACGAACATCGATATCGGCCAATGTCGGATCAAAAGCGTCCGTTAATAAACTGTCATAGCGGCAGTCATCATAGGCAATAATGGCATCGGCCTGCGCTTGATTAAAAGCACCACTTGCCACTGCACTGGCCACTTTCTCCGCGGTAGAATCGCCAGCTAAATCGCCCTGCTTGTCTAGGCTAAGAAAATGTTCGTAATCTTTTTCTACTGCGACCAAAAGCTGGTAAGTGTAATGAATTCGGCCCTGGGCATCGTGCGGATCAGCACTGATATAAACCTTGTCCGCCAATAAATTGCGCACCGAACTCGGCTGCATAATTAACTCACCCAGCGCACGAATCTCGTCGTCTGACGGCGTCCACTGCGGCAGCCCCCAAGGGAAAAACACCGCCTTTAATATTGCACCCAAGCCTCTAATAGGCAGATTGCGATAAAACGCCGCCAAGGCCGTGTTCATTGCAATAAAGCACTGCTTTAAGGCATATTCTGCGTGTAGCTCATTAGCTTCATCTGGAGTTTGGGCGTCGTGAAACTTAAGCAACGCACAGGCAATCACCAACTGGCTGTGCACATCACCCAAACGCGCCGACAATAATTCGCGGCGTTTCAAATCGCCACCCAAGGTCAGTAGCGCAATATCCGCGCTCGCCGCAAATACGGCGCTGTAGCGATTGATATGACGATACCAGCGTGCCGACAATTCGCTATTACCGCATTTGGGTTTGCCCAAAAAGCCACCGCTAAGACCCTGTAAAATCCCGCGACTAAACACCTCGGCAGTGTGGCCAAGATGGCCCATTAACAAAGCATCAAAACGCGGCAAGGCGTCTGCAGACTCATCACTGAGCGCCGCTAATTCATCGGCTAAATAGGGGTGACAGCGCATTGCGCCCTGACCAAAGATAATCATGGACCGCGTCAGAATATTCGCGCCTTCAACCGTGATGGCAATTGGCACAGTTTGGTAGACCAAGGCCATAAAATTGCGCGGCCCCATTTGAATACCGCGACCACCAAGAATATCCATGCTGTGATTAACGACGCCCCGCAGCTTTTCAGTGGCGTGGTATTTTGCCATGGCGGTCAACACCGACGGGGCGCCATCGTCTAGCGCGCGGGTAACGAGGGCGCGATAGGCCTCAAGCATATACGCCGACGCCGCAATCTCGGCGCTGGCCTCTTGCACCCCTTCAAACTTACCAACAGAAATTCCAAACTGGCGACGGATACGGGCAAAGGCGCCCACCAGCAGATAGCCCATTTCACCGCCTGCCGTCGACAGCGCTGGCAGCGACACCCCACGGCCAGCGCCCAAACATTCCACCAACATCCGCCAGCCTTGACCAATGTATTCTTGGCCACCAATCAGCATGTCCATGGGAATAAACACATCGACACCGGTAATTGGGCCATTCATAAAGGCTGAGCCAGGATTATGACGCCGACCAATTTCCACCCCCGGCAAGGTCGCGGGCACCAAGGCACAGCTAATACCGCGCTCGACCTCATCGCCGATCAGTCCGTCGGGGTCGCTAAGCCTAAAGGCCAGCCCCACCACCGTGGCAACCGGCGCGAGGGTAATCCAGCGTTTAGAGAAGTTTAATTTAACGCCGAGCACCCGCTTGCCTTCGTAATCTTGTTCGCAGACTACGCCGGTATCGGGAATAGCACCGGCGTCCGAACCGGCTTCAGGGCTGGTAAGGCCAAAACAAGGTAATTCTTCACCCTTGGCTAAGCGCGGCAACCAAAAATCTTTTTGTTCCTCACTGCCGTATTTCAGCAGTAATTCACCCGGCCCCAACGAATTGGGCACCATTACAGTCACCGCCGCCACGGTTGAGCGACTCGCAATTTTACTTACCACCCGGCTTTGGGCATAAGGACTAAAGCCTAAGCCACCGTAAGCAGGGGGAATAATCAGCCCCAAAAAGCCTTTGTCTTTAATGAATTGCCAAACCTCTGGGGGCAAATCTTTGGTCTCGTGATGAATTTTCCAGTCCGACAGCATGGCGCACAGGGCCTCAGTTTCGCCGTCGATAAAAGCCTGCTCTTCAGCGCTGAGTTCAGACAGTTCAATGTCTTCAAACACAGCCCAATCAGGTCGGCCAGAAAAGAGCTCTTTCTCCCACCACGTGGTGCCGGCATCCAGCGCTTCACGCTCGGTGTCGCTCATGGGAGGCATCATTTTTTTGAGTGCGGCCATCGCTGGGGCAGATAAAACTCGTACCCGCAGTGGCTTAAACAACAGCACGGCTAAGACAGCAAAGAGTATTAAAAGACTCAGGGGGTGCAGAAATATCGGGCTACTCAAGCCTAACAGTAGCCACCCCAAGGCTATGACTACTGCACCACTGTGTGCTGACACACGCCGATAAAAGACAACTAACACTAATAAAATAAATGCGAAAACGCTGAGTACACTGGCCATATTACAATCTCCAAATTAAGTGGTGATGTTCTTAGCCTGCCAAGCTCTGTATTCCATAAGCCTTAATGTTCTAATCTGGTGTTGCACTAAAACTTGGATCGGCGCCTGATGTAGGCCCTGAGCCATGATGCAAGCCCGACACAATATGCAAATCCCGCTGGGGAAACGGCACCACAATGCCCGCCGCGACCAGCGCGCTGTCTATTGCCCACAAAAATGCGGAACGCGTGCCACTCTGCTGAGCAGCGTATTCTGGTTTAACCCAAACCAGTAATTCAAAATCTAAACTGGAATCGCCAAACGCCTTCATAATTACCGTGGGCGCGCGTCCTGGAAAATCCAACAAGGTTTGCGGTAATTCCTTTATCGCGTCTAGCACTACCTCTCGCATGCGCTCTTTATTCGTACCGTATGCCACACCAAATGGAATTCGCATGCGACAGTAATTATTGGTGTGCGTCCAATTGGTGACCTTGCCGTTTACAAATTCGGAATTAGGGACAATAACCTCGGCATTTTCCAAGGTAGTAATAATCGTTGCCCTAACCGTGATTTCCGCCACCACGCCAACCACACCACTTTCCAATTGCACGTAATCACCCACCTTCAGTGAACGTTCAACCAAAATAATCAGCCCCGATACAAAATTACTGAATATGGCTTGCAGACCGAAGCCGATACCCACCGACAGCGCCGAGGCCACGAGCGCTAGCTTGCTCAAATCAATACCGATTACCGACAGGGCAACAAACACCCCTACGATCAAGACCACGTAATGGATTAGACGTTCAATGGTATAGAGGGTGCTGCTGGAAAACGCCGCGCGGCGTTGGGCAACTGAGCGCAAACTACCCCGCAACACTCGCGAAGCCGCCCATGCAATACCGACCACCACACAACCCGCGAGCAAGGTCCCCAGCGTCACCGGGGTTTTACCAAGGCTGACCAAAGGGTAGGACAGATAACTGCTTAGAGAAATGAAAAAACTTTCAACGGTAATGATAGCGGTCCTCAGTGAACGGCCGCGCGGCGGCCTATATTATCTTTTTAATATAGGCCTTTACGTGTAAAACAGCGAACTTTTAAGGCTGCCAAGACAGTGTAATACCGTAGGTCACCGGCATACCGGTGTAGCGACCGATGGTATCGAGCTGATTGGTGACATTATTATAATAGTACTCGTCGCCGAGGTTGCGACCCCACAGCATGAGCTGCCAAGGGCCCGCCGCTGGCCCAAAGCCAAGCCGCGCATTAATCAGGCCGTAATCATCAATGAAAAAGCGTTCGTCCTGTTCCAGCGAAGCATTGGTTTCACCGCTATAGCTGTAATCAATACCCAGCGACAGCTCATAGCGCTCAAAGACGGGCAGCACATAATCTAATAGCAGAGTGTATTCCCAGCGCGGACTGTAATTAAAGGGCTTGCCAGCAAAGTCGAACTCATCGCCATTGCTGTCGCCGCTGACAAACTCTTCAACTTCAGTGTCTAAATACGCCGCCGCGAGGGACAAATACAAGCCTTCGATCGGCGTGTATTTCACGTCCAACTCAGCGCCGCGCACGGCAGACTTGGGGGCATTGCGCAAAATCGGCAGCGCGCCAAAGACTGGGTCGCGGAAGTTGGTCACCAACTGCTTATCTTTATAGCGGTAATCAAATACCGAGGCATTGAGCTGCATGGTTTTGTCGAGCAAGGTCAATTTACCGCCGATCTCCAAGGCGTCGAGCTGCTCTTGGGTAACGGGTTCAAACTGCACCGAATCCGAGATATTAATCACCGGAAAGCTACCCGATTTAAAGCCGCGACTCAGCGCGACAAAAGCCAACATGTCTTCGGCAAAGCGCCAATCGAGCGCAAGGCGCCCAGACACATTGTCTTCACTCAACTCTCCAAAGTAACGACCAGGCTGGCGAGTTTCATTGTCCAAGGTAAAGCAGCCACCTTGTTCCGCCGTGCCGGGCAGATAACCGGCCAGCGGCGATTGCAGTAAACTAATCCCGCTAAAGGCCCCGGCCAAGCCGACACCTTCGTCTTGCGCGCCGGGTGAATCTTGGTCAGCGCCGGGCTCATCGCCAACGTTAACGTCCTGACCGCAGCCATTAAACTTACGGGACTCGTCGGTGTAACGCGCGCCACCGCTTAAGGTCCAATCATCGGCCAGGGCCCACTCGGTGTGAAAAAACACCGCCGCCACTTCGGCAAGCTGATTGCCGCCAAAGCCCGATCGATTATCCAGCCCCGCCACACCGTCGCCGTTCGGCGCGTCAACGGGGAAAATAATACTCACCGTCTCGTGATGCAGGCGCTGAAATTCAGCGACATCATCTTCGCTGTAATTAACACCGAGCTGCCAGAATACGTCGGGGTGCGCGTTGCCCGCCAAGCGCCACTCCAAATTGTAATAATCAGTGGTCGCAAACACATTGCGCTCGGTATTCACCGTGTCGACACCAGACTGGGGAATAAAGCTGCCATCAGATTCAAAACGGCCGAGTGAGCCCAAAAACACCGCTTCGAGGTCCGCTGACAAAGTCCAGGCCACGCGCACACCGGTGGAGTAAAAGCTGTCGTTTAAGCGAAATTCCATACCGGCATTTGGCCAATCAGCGGCGCGATTGTCTTGGGTGTCTTTATCATTAACGGGATAATCTGCCACCTCTGGGTGCAGGCCAGCCGCGCCCAAGGTCGCGTTCTGAGATTCAATGGCAATCACTTGCAAGGCCTGAGGCTCGGAGCGATCGCGCCAACCGTCGAGGTGATAGCTAATATCAATATTGTCGGCGGCTAACCAGCTCAGCGAAAAACGCCCGCTCTGCTTGTCGACTTTACCCAAGGTATCGTAGCCAAACTGCTGATACTCACCGCCTAAATTCCGCCCAGTTTTGCCGTTGTAGGCTTCACTGCTAGGGTGGCGGGTACGGCTGCGCTGCCAACCTTCACTGCTATTAATGGCGCGCAGCGCCAGACGTGCACTAACGCTCTCAGACAGCGGCCCACTAATAAAGCCATTGGCTTCACTGGTTTCATAGCTGCTGTAGCCCACACTGCCGCCATAAATCAAACTATCACTGGGCTTATTGGCAATATAATTTATCGCGCCACCGGTGGTATTGCGGCCGTAAAGCGTGCCTTGAGGGCCTTTTAGCACCTCTACCCGCGCAAGGTCCAAATTACTGCCCTTAGTCATAATCGGGAAGGGCAAATTAAATTCATCAATATAAACCCCCACCGTCGCGCTGGCGGTTTGGCTATTTTCATTAAAGCCGACCCCCCGCAGGGTATAAATTGGGGTGTTAAAACCGCCATCGGCGTATGAGAAGCCCGGCAGTAATTTACCAAGATCCGTGGTATCGCTGACCCCGAGTGCAACGAGGTCTTCGCCGGTATAGGTGGCAATGGCCAAGGGGATGTCATTGGCACCCTCCTCACGCTTTTGCGCCGTAACCAGAACTTCTTCTATGCTTAAGCCCCGCCGACTCTGGGGATTTTCTTGGGCGTTAAGGGCCGCGGCTTGGGACAAACCCAATAATATTAAAGTCAATTTTGTAGACGTGTTCACCTAGGTCTCACTCTCGGCAGGCTATCAGCAGCGCATGCTAGGGGCTCAGCCTAGGCTTTTCAAGCGAAGGGCGGGTTTTGGGCTAAATATTCTAAGCTTAGATCATTTAATTATTACCAATAAATTCAACGCCTTAAACAATAACGTCGTGGCCTACTGATCCGCAGCAGCCCTCCGCCACGCAGCGAGCATAGTATCGCGCTGCGATTCGCTTACCGCAGCCTTTCCCAGCCACACACTCAAGATTAGCGCCGCGGCATTAGGGTCCTGAATTGCACCCAAATGCTCCTCATTCAAATACAGCTGCAACCCCCGCTCTGGCAGCCAAGCAAGACGGTATTGCTGACCCTTTTCAACACTTTTATACCAGCTGCTAAACAAGGCGATGTCCGCTTTAGCTGGCGCCAATTCCGCAGGTGAATAGGCACCCGTCAGCGCCTTGTCGGTCATGCTGCGAAAACGCTCCGCCGACACCCCAACTTTATATTCAATAATGATTTGCTTGGCGTAATCTGGCGCCAGAATATCACCGGACGCGGGCAGAGCTTGCTGGGGGTCAACTTGCAGACGGGTGTAGGTCAAATCCTTCCAGAGCAAGCTGAAGGTTTCCGCGCTCACAGTGCGCCAATTTTCAGTCGCCATTACGGGTGCCGATATCAAGCCTGCAAACATCAGTAATGGAATACTGAGTAGATACGCATTGCGATTTTTATTCATTGTCCACCACCCTCAAGTGTCACTATTGATCTGCGACCCAACATCAAAAAAACCAGTAGTTTTAGCGCCACTGGCGCCACCACATACACGGCGCTGATCGCCCACGCTGGCGGAACCGCCCCATCCGTCTGGCTGCCCAACCACAAATACGACACGCCGACCGCCAGTCCCAGTGCCGCTTTGCTTAACATACTCCATAGCGCAAACATCCGCGCCCCTATTACCGCACCGCCCTGCTCTTTGGACAAAGTCTGCGCCAAAGCGGTTTGCATGGCTGAAGGCAAGGCCTGGTCGGCCCCCAGCGCCAGGCCGGTGCCAATGCTAATGGCAATAAACCAGCCAACATCCCCCTCGCCCAGCAGCGCAGCAAAGCTAAACAGCAGTGCAGAACTACACAAGCCAATTCGCCAGGACAATAGATTGCCAACCCGGCGCGCGAGAAAATACCAAAATGGCACACCAAGCAAGCCCGCGAGAAAATAGCTAATCAATACAATGCCGAGCTCGCTCTCGGCGTGCAGCACTTCGCGCATAAACAATATAAGCACCGTTCCGGGGATCGCATTGGCTAGCATATTGGTAAACCACGGCAAGGCTAAACTGCGTGTGCGCTGATCTGTTAGCAGCACCCGAAAACTAAGAACGCGGGTGCTGGCCGGTGCCGCCTGACTCCCCTGTAGACAAACCGTCAGCAGCAAGACTGCAAGCAACAACACAAGAAATGAGGGGAGTATCGCGGGGGCCAATATGGCAGGTAATACCATTGCCAATAGGGTTCCGAGCAATAGCATGGCTTCGCGGCTGCTGTTATAACGCAGCCGATCTAGCGCGGAAAATGAGATATTCACAGGCAGCGCCAACCAAGGTACAGTAATACCCGTCCAACCCAGCATGAGTAGTATCAGCCCACTCGCCAGTAATGGCAGGGGCCAAGGGTGGGGCAGATAAACCAATGCCGATGCACTGCTGGCGATGAGCAGCCAAGCGCCAATCCATAAGGCGCGATGACTGCCATACCGATCGATCCACGCCCCTGCGGGCAAGTCGCTCAGTACGTCAGTCATTCTCGCTGCAAAGAACACTAAACCGACTATGCTGTATCCATAGCCGCCTTGTTCAGCCAGCCAGAGCGGTGCATAAAGATAAAAAGGCAGGCCTAAGGCCGCAAGTGGTAAGCCTGGCAAAGCATAACGAATAAATTGCCAGCTTCGGGACGGATTCCGCATTTTATTCTCCTAACAGAGACGACGACCTTGGTCGCGTCGCTAGCATTGGCTGTGGCAAATCTGTTTAGGCTGAATATACGTAAATAAGACAAAGCGGGATCAGCGATATATTTATGCAAACACCATTAAAGTCAGTACCCCTAAAAATTGCCGTTATTGGCTCCGGCATTTCGGGCTTGAGCAGCGCCTGGCTGTTGAGCAAACATCATCAGGTAACGCTGTTTGAACAAGATTCCCGACTCGGTGGCCATACCAACACCGTCGATATCCAAACCAGTGCCGGCACCATTGCCGTTGATACTGGCTTTATTGTTTTTAACGAACACTGCTATCCCAATTTAGTGGCGCTGTTTAAGTACTTAAACATTCCGTATCAAGGCACCGACATGTCCTTTGGGGTGTCCTTAGACCAAGGCCGCCTTGAATACAGTGGCTCAAACTCCATCGCCACTATGTTCGCCCAAAAGCGTAATGTTTTTCGTCCGCGCTTCTGGGGCATGATCCAAGATTTACTGCGCTTTTATAAGCAAAGCGCTGGCTGGCTGCAAACCCTGCCTGACGATTTGTCGCTCGGCGAGCTGCTGCGCCAAGAAAAATTTGGCCCTGGCTTTTGCGAAGATCACTTGCTGCCGATGAGCGCCGCCATTTGGTCAACACCAACCGAAAAAATGCTCGCCTACCCCGCCAAAGCCTTTTTACGCTTTTGCGACAATCACGGCTTGCTGCAAGTCAATGAACGTCCCCAATGGCAGACAGTCACCGGCGGTTCCCGCGAGTACGTAAAACGGCTGAGCGCCGACTTCGCCGAGGGCATTCGATTAAACTGCGCTATTAAGAAGGTACATCGCTTCAACGACCATGTAATTCTTGTCGACCAGAATGGCGAAAGCCATCACTTCGATCATGTGGTTATGGCCGGACACGCCGACCAATCACTAGCCATGCTTGATGAGCCCAGCAGCGCAGAACAGAGCCTGCTCGGCGCCTTTAGCTATGAAGAAAACGAAGCGGTATTACACCGTGACGAAAATTTGATGCCCAAGCGCCACCAGATTTGGTCAAGCTGGAACTACCTTGCTGACACCAGTCAAAGCACCAACAAGGTATCGGTGAGTTATTGGATGAATTTACTGCAGCATCTGCCCTGCCAAGAATCGGTTCTGCTCACCTTAAACCCGCTGACAGAGCCGCGTCGCGATCGGGTTTACCGGCGATTCAGCTACCAGCATCCGGTATTTAACGAGGCCGCACTCCAAGCTCAGCACAAATTATGGAGTTTACAAGGGCAGCAGCGAACCTGGTATTGCGGCAGTTATTTTGGCTACGGCTTTCACGAAGACGGCATCCAATCTGGCTTGGCGGTGGCCGAGCAATTGGGGAATACCATCAGGCCGTGGATTGTGCCCAATGCCAGCGGTCGCATTCACCTAAGCAGTAAGCCGGTGATCGATAATGCCGCATGAGCGCTAATTTACGCACCGCTATTTATCGCGGGGAAGTGAGGCATCAACGTCTAACACCGTTACGGCATCGCTTTGTCTACCGAATTAGCAGCTTTTTATTTGATCTGGACGAACTCGATACAGCAGCAGAGCGCTGTCGCCTATTTTCGCTAAATCGCTTTAATTTATTCAGCTTTCATTTTAAGGATATCGGCAATGGCAGCGGCGAGTCACCCCGCCGCTACATTGAGCGCTGCCTTGCAGAGCAAGGGGTTACGGACACCCTCGCTAGGGTCAGCCTTCTCTGTTACCCCCGTATTTTGGGCTACACCTTTAATCCACTGAGCGTTTACTACTGCTATAACCAGCGGCAACAGTTATTTGCGGTGCTCTATGAAGTGAGCAATACCTTTAAGCAGCGGCACAGTTATTTATTTCCCGTGCCCGAAGCCGACCGCGACAATCCCACTATCGAGCAACAGTGCGACAAAAACTTTTACGTATCCCCATTTAACAATATGGCGATGCGCTATAAATTTCGACTCCACCAGCCAAACAATAAATTGGGCATTAGCATCCGTGTCCAAGACGGCGGCAAAGACCTGCTCCACGCGGCCTTCCAAGGCCGACGCCGGGCATTTAACGATCGCGAATTACTGCATAATTTCTGCACTCTGCCCTTTATGACCCTAAAAGTTCTTGGCGGTATTCACTGGGAGGCACTAAAGTTATTTTGCCAAGGTTTGAAAATAGTCCCTCGGCCAGCTGAACCAGATTCATCAATCTCACGTATTGATAAATAAATCTGCCGAATACGCAAAGGGTCTACTATGAAATCAGCTGCCGCTGCATTAGAAAGCAATCTCGGTTCCGCCTGGTGGGCAAAACGCCAGCAACAAATGCTCGCCAAAGTGTTGGCGCCATTATCAAAGGCGGCCAGAGGCGTACTGAGTCTAAACCTGCCCAATGGCAGCTGTGTTGAGTTTGGCGAACATCCCTGCGAACGCCTAAATCCTGTAGTGACTCTGCACAACTGGAAGGCGGTGCGCAAAGCCTTTACCGGCGGCTCAGTAGGGTGGAGCGAAGCCTATATGGACGGCGACTGGGACAGTCCCGACCTGGCTGTTTTGGTTGAGTGGATTGCCGTTAACGAAGCTTTCTTTGACGGCATGCTCGACAGCGGCAAGGTGGAAGGCGCCATCCAAAAGTGGCGACACCGCCGCAATGCCAATAGCAAGCGCGGCAGTCGCCGCAATATTAGCTATCACTACGATCTTGGCAATGATTTTTATCAGCGCTGGTTAGACCCCAGTATGACTTATTCCGCCGCGTATTATCGCGACGAGCAGCAAAGCCTAAACGCGGCCCAACACGCCAAATACCAACGCCTAATCGATTTACTCGACATAAAAAACGGCGACCATGTTTTAGAAATTGGCTGTGGTTGGGGGGGCTTTGCTGAGCAGCTATGCCAGCAAAAGGCCGCAACGCTTCACGGCATCACCCTGTCTGAACGCCAGCTGGAATACGCTGAGCAGCGCTTGAGCAATATTAAACTACGCGGTAGTGCTGAATTCAGCTTAACCGACTACCGTGACACCGAAGGTCAGTACGACCATATCGTGTCGATTGAAATGCTTGAAGCTGTAGGCGAGAAGTATTGGCCAAGGTATTTCGAAACCATAAATCAACGACTCAAGCCCGGTGGCCGCGCGGCGATTCAAATCATCACCATTGACGAAGCGCGCTTTGCCGATTACAGCGCCAATCCCGATTTTATTCAGACCTATATCTTCCCCGGCGGTATGCTGCCAAGCCCCGAGCGCTTCCGCGCTGAAGCCCAGACCGCTGGGCTAACAATAAAAGATGAAGAAGCCTTTGGCTTGGGCTACGCCCGCACCCTCCACGAGTGGGCAAAGAATTTTAATCAACACTGGCCCGAGATCGCCCCGCTGGGCTTTGATCAGCGCTTTAAGCGGATGTGGAATTACTACCTCGGCTACTGCGAGGGTGGCTTTCGGGGCAAGTCGATTGATGTCTATCAGTTTGTGCTTGAAAAGCCCCAGTGCTAAAAGCGAAAAGGGTCGCTTAGCGACCCTTTCTACCGAACATAGCGTTGTTCAGAGGATTAGCTCTTTGCCGCCACTGCAGCTCGACAGCCCTCCACCCAGGGCATAAGGAGATCCAAGGCCGTTTTATCGCTTGGGGGTAACTCTTCATCGCACACGCCAACGGGAGTAACGCGCTCGCCCCATTTAATCACTGCCGCGCCCCAGGTTAGGCCAGCGCCGAAAGCCGCCGTTAAAATGCGGTCACCGGGCTTAACCCGCCCCGCTTCCAAGGCTTCACACAACGCAATCGGCACCGTGGCCGCAGAAGTGTTGCCGTATTTTTCAATATTGACTACCACTTTTTCTGGCGGTGCCTTAAGACGCTTGGTCAAGGTTTCAATAATACGAATATTTGCCTGATGGGGAACGAGCAAGTCGATTTGCTCGGCTTCCAGCGACAATTTCGCCAGCACATTCGTTATTGCGCCACCCATGCCCCGCACCGCGCGCTTAAAGATCTCCGGGCCTTCAAAGTTTACGTCAAAAAAGCCATCTACCTCAGTAAACCGCTCTCTGATTGTGCCAGCGTCTCTCGCCATTAAAATATCGCGGTCTTCACTGTCGCAGCCCAGTTTTTCAGCCAACAAACCGCATTCCGCATCGCTAGCTTCCAGCACTACCGCGCCAGCACCATCACCGAACAACACACAAACATCACGCAGGGTGTAATCCAGGAAATAGGGGATTCGATCGGCACCAATTACCAGCACCTTTTTCATTGCGCCACTTCGGATCATGCCGGTGGCCATACTCAGGCCGTAAACAAAGCCGGTACAAGCGGCATTGAGGTCGAATACCGCTGCGTTTACGGCACCAATACTCTGTTGTACTGCCGAAGCCGCATTGGGAATTAAGGTGTCCGCACAGGCCGTACCGAGAATAATCATATCCAGCTCAGCAGCCTCTAAGCCCGCCGCGGCCAAGGCCCGCTTAGCGGCAAGACTGGCTAGCGTTGCCGTAGACACATGGGAAATCCGTCTTTCTTTAATTCCCGTACGACTTTGAATCCACTCATCAGAGGTATCAAGAAACGTCATCAGATCTTGGTTACTGAGAATAGCCGGTGGCAGACATTTACCCCAGCCGGTGATATTTGCGTATGGCATCAAAACCTCAATGTGAAGTTGCGAGATCCGCATTATGCCCAGCCATGCGAGCAGTGTCACCCGACGAGAACCTCGGCACACGGCGAGTACCTAGTTTATGTGGCGTATGAACTTCTGAGGGCGAATACCGACTAAGAATTGTAAATAAAGCCTACTGAATCACAAAATTTAGGCAGGAAATACGTACAATCCACTACCTGTTTCTCAGGCTTTAACGACGTTCGCAAGATTACAACATGATACGATAGTGACACTTTAAAAGGCGCTGAAGAGCAGACTTGCTATGAAAACAAACAAACGTTGGGGCAATGGGGCACGGGTCGACGACCTCGATACCGGTAAAAAAATCCTACTGAAGTCCGCCGTTGACTGTTTTATGACGAAGGGCATTAAGTCCACCACCATTGAAGATATTGCCAAAGTGGCGAATGTCACCCGCCGAACGGTATATCGCTACTTTAACGGTAAGTCCGATATTATTACCGCGCTGATCGAAATTGAGCGGCAGCGGATGTTTTACAAGATAAAAGATATCGCTACGCTGCATGACAATAATTTTCCGCTTATGCTCGAAGAGTGCATTTGGTTTGCCGCCACCTATCGGCCACCTGAGGCTGGAAAAATAGATTTAGTGTCGGGCATGAACGCGGCAGAGGCCTCGCCACACATTGACACCGAAGAGTCTGACGAGCATTGGCGCGAGCTATTACAAGCCCCCTTAGATGCCTATAATGCGCGCAATAAACGCAGTATTAAACTCGACGACCTAATCAAAATAGTCGGGCGTCTAGTTATTTCCTACCGCCAATCTCCCAGCACCAAAGAGCAATTTAAAGCCAGCATGCTCGCCCTGATGTTGTAATACCATGCGGGCCTAATAGGCCCGCCACGCCTCGCTTTAACTTAAAACCCTTGCCACAACTCCCTCTTAGTGCCCAGAAACCCTGACCCTTGTAAGGGCTATTCCGCATACACCCTAAAGCCGGATATAGATAAAGTAGCTCCATACACGAAAACAACATATTTCGGGGCAAGAACATGACTACATCTACTCGCACAATCGACAACTCTATCTTTGGCGATAACTTGATGCGCCAAGCATCACTTACCCAAAATGGTGCCAAGCGTAGTGAGTGGTGGTTGAATGTTAACTACGCAGAAACCATTGAGATTAATCATGCAGTTTCGGCATTACAGCGTCGCGGCAACTAAATACTTAGCACCAGCGCTGGCCAAACATAAAAGATCTGTATTTTTATTATTTCAAACGCCACCTAACTCATCTATTAAGTGGCGCACTGCGTAAAAGATTCTATACTTGAATAACTAAACAAGTTTGGTGTTCATCCACTTCACGCGCAACTGCTATGACGACCCCTGACGATAAACCACAAAACAACACGCCATTTCAGCAAATCGACGAACAGCCAACAGCAAAACGCCGGTTTGGCAGTCATCGCGATGACTGGTGGCTAGAAGTTGGCTACGCTGAAGACATCGATATGGCTACCGCCATCGACACCAAAGCCGTACGTCAACGCCTAAAGCCGCAAAAATAAGCACCACCCAATCACTCAATAACGCATATCTACTATTTTGTGTAGCGGCTATTCCGTATACCCCGCACAAGCTGCCAACGGTAAAGTAACACCATCACGACACTGACTACGGAGCAGACAATGAGCACACAGCAAGCAGACAAAACTATTTTTGGTGCTAATTCGCACGCCCAACAGTCGCTTAATAACAATGGTATTAAGCAGAGTGAGTGGTGGTTAAATATCAATTACGCCGAAGTACTTGAAGTACATCATGCAGCTGTTGCTTTGAATCAAGTTAGTCGTTAACAGAGCCAAACGTCGCCTCAACGTTTGGCAATACGCCGTCACATTCCCCCTACCCCGTTCAAAACCGTAACCAGTTCACAGTTTCAATACACAGGTTCACTCGCTACGGACTTTTCCCTATACTCCCAAGTTAGGCCTCGCAGTACCTTGTTTGCTCAATGAACACATCAACGAGCAAGTAACGAGGAACGACCATGGCCCAGACCAAATCTGACAACACGTTTTACCCAGAATCGCGCCGCGGTGCTAACACCATCAGTGCCTACGGCAACAGTCGCGCTGAATGGTGGCTAAACGTAAATTACGCCGAAGTCATCGAAATGCGTGATGCAGTCAGTAGTAAACTCAATAAAGCCCGGGCGGTAAATTAAGGCCGGTGCTTCAGACCCGGCAAACTATGATAAATTGGCAAGAAATTGACACCGTCCTCCTCGACATGGACGGCACCTTATTAGACCTGCACTACGACAACTTTTTCTGGTCGCAACACCTCCCCAAGCGCTACGCTGAAATACACGGCGGAGAACCAGAGCAAGTTGCACACGATTTAATAAAGCGCATCATGGCTGAGCGCGGCTCGCTAAATTGGTATTGCCTAGATTATTGGTCTAACCAGCTCAATGTCGACATTGTCGCCCTAAAGCGCGAAATTGCTCATTTGATTGCCCCCCACCCCAGTACCGCTGACTTTTTGACGGCCTTAGACAATAGCCACTGCGAAACCTGGCTGGTCACTAATGCCCATCGCGACAGTTTAAATTTAAAGCTTGAACACACCGACCTCGCGCGCTGGATGCACAAGATGATTACCTCCCACGAGCTGGCCAAGCCCAAGGAGGATCCAGAGTTCTGGCACCGCCTGCGCCAACACTGGGATTTTGATCCGGCCCGCACCTTACTCGTAGATGACACCGCCAGTGTGCTCGATGCCGCAGCCAAATTCGGCATCCGCCACCTACTCACGCTGCGCCAACCCGACAGCAAACAGGCGATTCGCGAGCAATTGACCTATCCAGCTATTCAGCACTTTAGTGAAGTTCTACCCATTCCCAAACGGGAGACGTATCGTGGCTGAAGCGCCCAGCGGCATTCGCCTAGACAAATGGCTGTGGGCCGCGCGATTTTATAAAACCCGCAGTCTCGCCAAGCAAGCCGTCGAAAGCGGCAAGGTTCACTACAACGGCGAACGCTGTAAAGTAAGTAAAGAAGTGCACATTGGCGCAACACTCACCATTCGCACCGGCTGGGACAACAAAATTGTGGATGTTATTGCGCTTTCTGACCAGCGCCGAGGCGCGCCGGAGGCCGCACTGCTGTACTGTGAAACCGCAGACAGCATTCGCACTCGCGAGCAACTCGCCGCCGACCGTAAAATACTTGGCGCCGCGGCGGGCGCCCTGCACCCCGAGCGCCCCAACAAAAAGCAGCGCCGCCAAATTCATCGTTTTAAGAATCTAAACGACGAGTAAGAGGCTAACGCCACGATCAGCCAAGACCTCTCCCCCGGTAAGCGCTATAATTGTCAGCTTCTTTTACTACGGACACCCGATTTGCCATGAGCGATACCATTAGCCGCTTCATTTTTGATAATAGCGACGTTCGTGGCGAGCATGTTCGCTTAGAAAAAAGCTACCAGGACATACTCAGTATTCACCACTACCCGCCCGGCGTTGCCAATTTACTCGGTGAATTCCTCGCTGCCGCCAGTCTGCTCAGCGCCACCATTAAATTTGAAGGCGCGCTCATACTACAGGTGCGCGGTGACGGCCAAGTACCCTTAATTATGGCCGAGGCCAATTCCAAACAAGAGCTACGCGCCATTGCACGCGACGCCAATGAAGCCATTAGCCACGACTTCAAGGCCCTTATTGGCAATGGCCAACTGGCCATGACGATTGCCCCAGAAAACGGCAAGCCCTACCAAGGTATTGTAAGTCTCGATGGCGACAGCCTCGCCCGCTGCCTTGAAGCGTATTTCCAACGCAGCGAACAGTTGGCCACACGTGTTTGGCTATGTGCTGACGGCGAGCACGCCAGCGGCATGCTGCTACAACAATTGCCGAGCGCCAAACCCGATCTGGAACGCTGGGAACATTTAAGCACCATCGCCCATACCATCAAAAACGAAGAGTTGCTGAGTTTGGACGTCGAAACACTGCTCTATCGGCTCTACCACCAAGACGCCGTTCGCCTCTTCGATCACAAGCCATTGCTTGCTCGCTGCCGCTGCAGCCGCGAGCGAGTCGTTCAAGCACTAATTTCCCTCGGTCGTGAAGAACTCGACGATATCCTTGCAGAGCAGGGTCAAATCGAAACCAATTGCGAATTTTGCAACCGTCTCTATCAGTTTAATGCCGGCGATATTGCCGGTTTATTTGAGCAGGGCAGCGACCTCACCCGTCACTGAAAAAAGCACTAATTTTGGGCATTTTCCCCAAACAGCGTTTTCTCTTCCCAAAGATTAGCGCTGACATAGGTTTTTTGTAATAATGGCGCCCCAAATTACCAGCCACTTTGGGGGTTCTCTTTCGTGCCAACCCCACCGCAACACCCAAGGCTGCTCTCAGGATTACGCGACAGGAAAACAGAGAATGAGTGCTGAAACGACGATTTACACCGATTTAAGCCCCGCTCAACTAATTGAGCAAGCCCTGAGTCGCGGCGAAGGCCGTCTCGCCGACAGCGGCGCACTCGTCGTTACTACCGGCAAGCGCACCGGCCGCTCACCTGGCGATCGCTACATTGTACAAGAGCCATCGACCTCCGATGCGATCGACTGGACCAGCGTTAACCGTCCCTTCGATGCCACTAAATTCGACGCCCTCTGGGATCGCGTTGAAGACTACTTAGCCGATCATGACAGCTTTGTATCTTCACTCCACGTTGGCGCCCACGAAGACCATTACATTCCCGTGGTTGTGAACACCCAAACGGCATGGCAGGGTTTGTTTGGCCGCAATATGTTTGTGCGCCCCGCCAAATACAATCCCAAAGGCAAAGAAGAGTGGACTATCCTCAACTGCGCGGGTTTTGTTTGCGAGCCTGAGCGTGACGGCACCAACTCTGACGGCTGCGTTATTATCAATTTCGCGCAGCGCAAAGTCCTGCTGGCTGGCATGCGTTATGCCGGCGAGATGAAAAAAGCAATGTTCTCCGTACAGAACTTCCTGCTTCCTGAAAAAGACGTGATGCCCATGCACTGCTCGGCTAACGTCGATGAGTCTGGCCAAACTACCTTGTTCTTCGGCCTGTCTGGCACGGGCAAGACTACCTTGTCTGCCGACCCAAGCTGCTACTTGATCGGTGACGACGAACACGGCTGGGCAAAAGGCTCGGTATTCAATATTGAAGGCGGCTGCTACGCCAAGACAATCAACCTGAGCCAGAAAAACGAACCCATTATTTGGGACGCGATTCGCTTTGGCGCGATTGTTGAAAACGTTGTTATTGACGACCACACTCGCCATGCCGACTACGACGACACCAGCCTGACTGAAAATGGTCGCTGCTGCTACCCACTAGAAAACGTCGAAAAGCGTGTTATTGAGAACGCCGCAGGCGAGCCCAAGACCGTTATTTTCCTGACTTGCGACGTCTCTGGCGTCATTCCGCCAATTTCAATTCTGTCTAAAGAAGCGGCTGCATTCCACTTTTTGAGTGGCTACACCGCACGGGTTGGCTCCACCGAGCTGGGCGCAGAAGCGGGCATTCACCCTACGTTCTCCACCTGTTTTGGCGCACCCTTTATGCCTCGTCCAGCTGGCGATTACGCCGAGCTGCTGATGAAGCGCATCGAAGATTTCGACTCTCAGGTTTATTTAATCAACACTGGTTGGACTGGCGGTTCAGGCGCAGCAGGCGGTACTGGCTCACGTTTCCCGATCCCCGTAACCCGCGCCGTGGTTGCCGCTGCTCAAAACGGTACACTAATTGGCGCCGAAACTGAGCGCTTAGAAGCACTAAACCTGACTATCCCCAAGGCGATTCCCGGTGTAGATGACAAATACATCAACCCGCGCAAAGCCTGGGGCGACGCAGCTGCTTATGATGCTGAAGCTTCTAAACTGGCTCGCCTCTTCCAAGAAAACATCAAGAAGTTTGACGTTTCCGAGGCCATTATTGCCGCAGGCCCCCAAGCCTAAGCAATACGCCATAAAAAAGGGGCAGCTTAGCTGCCCTTTTTTATGCCTGTAAACTTGCCGGATCTCCCTATCCGGCCCACACTTATCACTCCCTAGTGCGAAGGCCTCGCCCTGCGTATTACCTCGATTGCTTATTGGGCAAACCTATGACTGCAAACCCTTCGGCAGAGCACACCACCCGCTTTATTAGCGACTGCGAGCACGCGTTTAATAAGGGCCAACTACAGCGCTTGGTGCTATCTAAATACCAGGGTGACGAACCCGAACTCAATCGCATCAGCATCCGCCCAATTAATCTAAAAAACACGCTACTGCTGTCCTTTCTCTATGAATACCGCAGCCGTCACGTCACCAAAAATGTCAGCTTAGACGACGCCGTAAGCCTGCTGCAGCGCTGGTTAGGCAACGACTTTAATAATGCCCACATGGTCAGTACCGACTGGGAAATTCAACTGCGTTTTAGCAAGAAGGGTAAGCCGCTACTCAATAAACACCGCAACAAAGACAGCGCTACTGCGCCCGCCGAAGCCCTGCAGCACAACCGCGAAAAGCACCGCTTTGTGGAGCAATGCCGACCCTATTTACAGGCGCTTGGCATAACCGACTCCCAGGGCCAAATTATTCCCGCCATGTCCCGCAAATGGAAGCAGATCAACCGCTTCATTGAAGTACTCGCCACCGCCATCAGCAATACGACTCTAACTGAACGCGAGACCATTCACATTGCCGACTTTGGCTCGGGCAAAGCCTATTTAACCTTTGCCCTCCACGACTACCTCCACGACAAACTGGGCATGAGCACCCAAGTCACCGGCGTAGAGTTGCGCCAAGAGCTGGTCGACCTCTGCAATAACACCGCCGCAAAGCTAAACTTGCAGGGCATCAAATTTGAACAGGGCGATGTTCAACACTTCGCGGCCCAGCACATTAACGTCATGATCGCCCTACACGCCTGCGACACTGCCACCGATTACGCAATTCACATGGGGATTCGCAGCAACGCCGACATTATTATGTGCTCGCCCTGCTGCCACAAACAACTTCGTCCCCAACTGAAAAGCCCAGCACCGCTCGCGCCACTGCTCCAACACGGCATTCACCTTGGCCAAGAGGCCGAAATGCTAACCGACGGTCTACGCGCGCTATTACTGGAGGCGCATGGCTACGACACCAAGGTCTTTGAATTTATTTCTTTGGAGCACACCAGTAAAAATAAAATGATACTGGCACAAAAGCGGCGGCAACACCGCGACAACAGCGAAGTGCTGCAGCAGATTTCCGATATTAAAACTTTTTATGGTATTCAGGAGCACTGCCTAGAGCGCCTGCTTAACGCCGACGCCTAGCCGCAATGCCAGACAGCCTAGGCTGGCACTGCCGAGTGGGCGTAAACCCTGCTTCGCAAGCCACTCACATCGAAGGGCTGCCAGCGATCTTCGCGCTGCGCCAAACGCTCCGCCACGGCGTACATTACCGCAACATTATGGGTTAAACCGACGTGACTGCCCGGCACCCGCAAATTTTCAGTATTGCTATTTAATTCCTTATCGATACAGAACTGCCAATCGACAATACCGTCACCCTCACTGTACATAGCCGTGGACGGCACAGTCGGCGTCGCCTGCCAGCAATTTTGCCACTCTAACATTGGATCAGTTAGGGCACCGGGATTCATCATTTCGTAGAGCTTTAAAACCGGCCCAGTGACCCCATCCATACCGGGAATATGAATTGGCGAGCCCAGGGTAATGACTTGGCGAACAATATCTGGATTTTTGTAGGCCAAGGTTCGGGCATAGATTCCCCCCAAGCTCCAGCCAATCACACTGACTTTACGGCAGTGGCGCGCGGCAAGCTCTTTTACGTGGCGCTCGTAAGCCAAGTATTTTTGCTCAGACATACCGCTGTTCAAGCCCTGCTCCCAACCATAGGCCGCAAAGCCGCGACGGCGCAAAAAGCCCCGCAGTGCAGCGGTGCCGCCATCGCCGGTCATAAAAGACGGCGCTACTACCACCGGGTGACCGTCGCCGCACTTTATTTTGTCCAGCGTTGATCGAAAACTGACCATTGCCAGCATTTCAAAAATAACCCGCAACTCCCTTGCTGTTCGCAACGGCGTGGGCTGCCCCGCTTTATTCTTGTTTTGAGCCATGAATACCTCGTTATATTCCGACAAGCGGCCTAGAAGGTAACAACTATATAACCTAAGTTTCCCGCTAAGCGCAATACCGCGTTAATGCTGTATAACGATGCGGGGAATATAATAAGCGCGAAATAGGGACTTACCGCAGGATTAGTATGTGCTTTCTAATTAATCTCCGTACTCTTGCACCCAAGTCAGCGAGCAATAGCAGTTCTCGCCGAAATCTGGCTCTAAATAGCCTACTATTTCATTCTCAATGAGGACGTCATCATGACCGAAGCAAGTAAAATCGAAAAAGCTAACGCACTGGCAAAAGAAGTGTTTTTGGCAAACCTAGGTCTGGCTGGCATAGTCTTTGAACAAAGCCAAGAAGTATTTAAGCAGACTGAAGCTAAAATCAAAGAAACTGAAACCAAAGCTAAAGACGCTTACAGCAAGCGCAATGAATTCTTTGACAGCTTGGTTGCCCGTGGCGAAAAAGTGCAAAACGACGCAGTTTCTAAATTTGAATCTAGCAAAACCCAAGTAACGAGCAAAATTGAATCTAGCAAGTCACAAGCTATCGCTAAGTTCAATGACACCAAAGCGCAAGCTATCGCCAAGTTCGAAGAACTGAAAAGCGAAAGCAACACAGCAGTAGAAGCTCAGCTGAAAACCCTGCGTGACGGCTTTGAAAAAGTGAAGTCTAAAGTTTCGCGCAGCGCTGCTGAAGCAACTGACGTTGTAGCTGAAGCCACCGCGTCGTAAGCATTCGGTGCCCGTTAGGGTGCCAAATCCTAGGTCTTTATCTCACCTATGCTTTTGCACGATGCGCCGTATGGCCATCGTGCTTTTTTCATAGCTAAGTTCAGACTCACAGTTTCCGCACCGGCAAGGTATTCTTACTGGTGTACCAGATTCAGTTATTTTATTTTGCAATGGAGAACGCCATGAGCAAAGACAGCAAAAAAAGCCTGCAGGATCTTAAAGACGCCACCAACCACGCTGGCGAAGTTGCTAAAAGTATTTGGCTTGCCGGCCTTGGCGCCTACGGCCGCGCTTACGATGAAGCCCACGAGGCCTTAGAGAAAGCCAGTAAAGAAACCCCTAAACTGTTCACTGAACTCGTGGACAAGGGCAATCGTTTAGAAACCCAGGCCCGCGCCAAACTTGGTGAAGCTACCAATATTGGTAAGACTATTTCCATTGAAGAGCGCATTAGTAAAATGCGTGCCAGCCTTGGTTTTGGTCACACTGCCAGTGCTGACGATCTAAGCCGTTTAGAGAAGAAGCTCGATGCCCTTAGCAAAAAAGTAGACGCGCTAAGCAAAGCAGCTAAACCGGCCGCCGAAGCAGCTGAGCCCAAGACTGCCGCAAAAGCAGCACCTAAAGCGAAAGCACCGCGTAAAGCACCCGCAAAGAAAGCTGTCGCTAAGTAAGCGGAGCTCATCTCTAAAGGGAAGATGAAGCTTTCATCTTCCCTTTTAGTAACACCCAAACTTCCGCTGATCTAATCGACATCGCTGGACACAGACGCTGGGTTCATGGCACCTTGTCGCTTCGCTCACAGGAGTCTGTTATCTCGGATGAAAACCCGCGACAAAATATTATTAAGCAGTCTCGCCCTATTTAATACTGACGGCGAACCCAATGTCACCGCCGTTGATATCGCCAATGAACTCGATATTAGTCCCGGAAATCTTTATTACCATTTCCACGGCAAAGACGAAATCATTCCCGAACTCTACGCCGCCTTCGAACTTGAACTGATTGATATCCTCAGTGCACCACTGCAAAAAAACCTTGGCGCCCAAGACACCTGGTTTTATTTGTACATCGTTTTTGAACACATTTTTAATCACCGCTACCTGTATCGCAATCTCAACGATATTCTTCAGCGCTACCCACAAATCGCCAAGAAATTTTCTAAATTACTCGAGCTAAAAGTACAAGCCGCTCGAGCAGTGACCTTAGAATTGCGGGGCCAGAACTTTCTCGACCTCGACGACCTACAACTTGAACGCCTTTGCGACAATATCGCCATGTCACTGACCTTTTGGTTAAATTACACCCACCTCCGTGGTCGCAATATCAGCAATGAAATGATGATTCATCAAGGCGTATTTCAAATTATGTCGCTGGTTACCGAGCACCTCCGCCCGGAATACCGTTATTTTTATGATGAGTGCTGTGCCTTGTTTGAAGCTTTAGCGCAGAGCGAAACGTAGCCACACGCTTGACGGGAGAAGGGAGACGCTAAAAATTGAAAGCAGCGCATGAATCCACGCTTTGCGTCTTTCGTCTCCCATCAAGCGTCTCCCGCAGTCCAAAAAACTTATTGTCAAGCCTCGCACCACGGCCTTAGTTTTTGCATAATGTCCGGCTTCACGTATCTAATAAGCCGATCATATGAATTCCATCCCCAGCCGCATTGCTCAAGAACTTGGTGTTAAAGAAGCGCAGGTTAGCGCTGCCGTTGCCCTGTTAGATGAAGGCGCAACCGTGCCGTTTATTTCCCGCTACCGTAAAGAAGTCACTGGCGGACTCGACGACACCCAAATGCGCGATTTGGAGTCTAGGCTGGGCTATTTGCGGGAATTAGAAGACCGGCGCGAAACCATTCTCAACAGTATTCGCGAGCAGGACAAACTCAGCCCCGAGCTAGAACGGGATATTCGCGGCGCCGACACCAAGAACCGCCTAGAAGACTTATACCTGCCCTATAAGCCCAAGCGCCGCACCAAGGGCCAGATCGCCATTGAAGCCGGTTTAGAACCCCTCGCCAACACCTTATTTGACGACCCCAGCCAAGATCCCGCCAGCCTCGCCCTCAATTATTTAAATGCAGAACAGGGCATTAACGACGTGAAAGGCGCACTCGACGGCGCCAAGTACATTCTCATGGAACGCCTTAGCGAAGACGCCAACTTGCTCGCCAAGCTCCGTAACTTCTTGTGGAATGAGTGCCTTTTGTGCAGCACCGTTATGACCGGCAAAGAGCAGGAAGGGGAGAAGTTCAGGGATTACTTCGCCCATAGCGAGCCACTGAAAACCACACCCTCGCACCGCGCCTTGGCCATGTTTCGCGGCCGCAACGAAAGCATTCTGAGTTTGGCGATAAAGTTCAGTGAAGAAGAGGGCGCAACTCATCCCTGCGAGGGCATGGTCGCCGAGTTCTGGAAAGTGAAAGACGAGGGGCGCCCCGCCGATACCTGGCTAAAAGAAGTGATTCGCTGGACCTGGCGTATAAAACTCTACACCCATTTAGAAACCGATTTGCTGGGTCAATTGCGGGAACTCGCCGACACCGCAGCCATTGACGTGTTTGCCCATAACCTCAAAGACTTACTCTTGGCCGCACCCGCCGGGCAGCGCGCCACCATCGGCCTCGACCCCGGCATGCGCACCGGCGTAAAAGTGGCCGTTATCGACGCTACCGGTAAAGTCGTCGACCATTGCGCTATTTTCCCAACCCCGCCTCAGAACAAAATTGCCGAATCCGCCGCTGTACTCTTGGCGCTGATCAAAAAGCACGGCGTACAGCTCATCGCTATAGGCAATGGGACCGCCAGCCGCGAAACTGAACGCTTTGTAAAAGACGTACTCTCTGCTCGCCCCGAGCTGGGCTGCACCAGTGTCATGGTTAACGAGTCTGGCGCATCTATTTATTCGGCATCGGAATACGCGGCCAAAGAATTCCCCGATCTCGACGTGACCATTCGCGGCGCGATCTCTATCGCCCGCCGCCTGCAAGACCCGCTGGCCGAACTGGTTAAGATTGACCCTAAATCCATCGGGGTAGGTCAGTACCAGCACGATGTATCCCAAACTGCCTTGTCGCGCACCTTGGAAACCGTGGTAGAAGACTGTGTAAACGCAGTCGGTGTAGATGTAAACACCGCCTCACCAGCGCTGTTAGCAAGGGTATCTGGCCTGAATCTAAGTATCTCGGCCAATATTGTTGAATACCGCGACCGTAACGGCGCCTTTAAAAACCGCGAGCAATTAAAAGAAGTTAATCGCTTTGGCGCCAAGACCTTTGAGCAGGCGGCAGGCTTTTTACGTGTTGTTGGCGGCGACAATCCACTCGATGCCTCGGCAGTGCACCCCGAGTCCTACAGCGTGGTCGAGAAAATCGTCAACCGCTGCGGTCGCGAAGTGAAAAACGTCCTGGGCGACAGCAGCTTCTTAAAAACGCTGAAACCAGCCGACTACGCCGACGAACGCTTTGGTATACCCACGGTTACCGATATTTTTGCCGAATTAGATAAACCCGGCCGCGACCCCCGCCCAGATTTTAAAACCGCGACCTTTAAGGACGGCATAGAAAAAATTTCTGATCTTGAGCCAGACATGATCTTGGAAGGGGTCGTTACCAACGTCACTAATTTTGGTGCCTTCGTCGACATTGGCGTTCATCAAGACGGCTTGGTACACATCTCGGCCTTGGCCAATCAGTTTGTCAAAGATCCCCACAGCGTGGTGAAAGCGGGCGACATTGTTAAGGTTAAGGTCATGGAAGTCGATGCCCAGCGCAAGCGGATCGCACTGTCTATGCGCTTAGACGACAAAGCCAGTGACGTGCAAGCCGCCAATAGCAGTGGTGAGCGACGCGGTGGGCGCAACAAGCCAGCAGCCATGCCTAAGCAAGCACCAAAGCCCGAAAATACCACGATGGCTGCACTGTTTGCCCAAGCTAAGCAAAAGAAACGCTAAGGCGGTTCGCCGCCCTCCGAAGAACAGTGCTCCGCTGCCGCCTCGGCGGCGCGGATTTCACTGGCGCTTTCGCGATACGCGTCATCCTCCGGCGCCAAGGCTTCAGCGCGGCTAATGGCGGTCAACGCTTGGGCTTTACAGCCACCCGCTAAGAGCGCGTAGGCGTAATTATTCCACAGCGCCGGATCATCCTTTGCGAGAGCCAATAAGCGCTCAAACACCTGAATCGCCCGCTGACTTTCACCCTGTGCCAAGGCTAAATTCGCCTGCGCCGTTAATACCGGCAGGGAATCTGGCCAGCGCTCGGCGGCCAAAGCATAAAAGCCCGCCGCCAATTCAGGGTGGCCAGTTTGCTCAAAGGCGTAGGCGCTGCGAATGGTGACTAAGGGCTCCGCCGTGACCGGCAAATGGCTGCTGTCTACCATAACCCGTGCCCAGTTGTTGGTTCGCGACCAGGTCGCCATAAACGTTGAAAAGGGCAGGCGATAATAGGGGCGATCCCCTGAGTGCAGAATAAGTTCATCGCGGGCTAAATCGTAACCAACGGCAAGGGCATAGTGCCATTGCGGCCACCATGAGAAGGTCAAGTTCTGGAACACCAAAACCGGATTACCCGCATCGAGTTCTTGCAATAACGCATGAAAATTTTTGGCTAAGGGGTAGGGCAGTAAACCCAGTCTACGGCTGGCCGCTTGCATTTCAACCGCCAGCGAACCCTTTTTACCAGGAATAAACAGTTGCTTGGCCAAGTCGTTTTGATCAGCGTCAATACCACGGTATTGAGCGACTTCAGCCAAGGCTGCAGGACCACAATAATATTGCTGCTGGGCAATAAACGGGACGTCTAACTGGCGCCGAGGCCCGAGGGTCTCGGCGTATTCTTTTAACGGTAAACCGGAACAGGCCTGCAAAAGCAGGCACAAGAGGAGGAGGGCTTTACTTCGCCGCATTAACAAACGGGAAGATGTCGGTAATGCCCAAGATATCGGTGATGAAGAATATGAGCACCAAAAGCGCTAACAGGCCAACCGCACCCGAGCCCGCTGGCAGTTCATCCATACGTTCGTGCAACATGGCTAGTTCGGTGGGGCTTAATGAATCGATACGGGCCTCAACATCGGCCGGTGACACACCTAATTCCACTAAGCGCGACCGCACATCTTCGCTGGCCAGCGCAGCCTTCATCTCAGCGCGTTCAGACTTTACTGAGTACTCCGCCACCATTTTATCGGTACTGATCACTGAGGCCGATGCGGTACTGGCGAGTAAACCAGTCCAAATCATAAAACCGCTCATTACCACGGCCGTGCTTCGCTTCGCTAATTTCGTTGTCATACAGCTCACTCCATTTGGCAAATTCTGGCCGCACCTCATACACAGATACGACTAGGGGTAATACTTAATCTAAAATTTTGTTGTTTCTGGTTTACTGGTATCCGATTGACTCAGCACCAGCTGACCATTCTCAACGGGAATTGTCGCTCCCGGTTTGTGATCCATAATTACCGTATCGGTTTTACCCTCTAACTGGTAAGTCACACTATAGCCGGTAATTTTCTGATGGGGGTCTTGCACCGTATTACAACGCTGCTCAGTTGTGGTGTACACATCTTTTTGCTGCATATTTTTCTGCACTTTATTACCCGCGTAACCACCCGCTGCCGCGCCGGCAACCGTCGCAAGCTTCTTGCCGTTACCGCCGCCAACCTGCTTGCCAATAACCGCGCCCAATACGGCGCCAATCACTGTGCCCGTCACTTGGTTGCCATCTTTCACTTCAGCTTGGTGCTGAACCACTTCGTCATAGCACTCTTGACGGTCGGTGTAATAGGTTTCGGTAATGGCCTTGCTGTCGACAACCTCGGCAAACTGGGGCTTTTTACTTTCTACAATCGTGTTATAGCCCGCATAACTGCCCGCTGCCGTTACTGCCACTGCGCCAAATATGCCGCCTACCAATAAATTTGTGTTCATGCCTGTATCCTCAGCCATAAATTGCTTGTAATGCTATGACTGTAGTTGACGCAATGAGTGCCGCCAAATCATGGTTTAAGACTGTGCAGTATTCACACTTTGTGAATTTGCGCCAAGCGCCCTAATTTCGCCTTTACTTATAACAAAAAAGCAAAATACACCAAAATTTCAACCACTTGCTGGGCAGCGCCAAGGGCGTCGCCGGTATAACCACCAATCCGACGACGTAAATAGACGGCAAATGCCCAGCGAAACAGCAGGGCCATGATCAGCAAACTTATAAAAGAATAAACATCGATAAAGAACAGCAGTGGCAACAGCGGCGCACCGGAGTACAACCAGTACCTAAGAGGCATTGTGGTCGCCAAGGGTTTGGACTTGCCTTCGCCGCGCACATAATGAAGGTCCACCAAATACGAGGTCGACACCCAGCGACTAAACACATGCGCCCAGAGCAGAGCGACAACCACAACACCAACTGACGGCAAGGCGTGCAAACTGGTGGCTTTTAAAGCCAGCACAGAAATCAGACCCACCGTGCCGTAGGTGCCAATGCGAGAGTCTTTCATTATGCGCAAGACGTCTTCGCTGCGCCAACCGCCGCCAAAGCCATCACAGCTGTCGGCAAAACCGTCTTCATGGAAGGAGCCGGTAATCAGAATAGAGGCGAGCATCGACAGCAGCACTGCCATCAGGCTATTGCCAAACAGCGCCAAAGCCGCAACATAAATCATGGCCGCTAACGCGCCAACCAGAAGACCGACTGAGGGAAAATAACGCGAGGCGCCATTAAGCTTAGCCTCACTAAAATCTGGATCGGCGGGCACCGGTAACCGCGTTAGAAACCCCACGGCCAAAAGCAAAACCTGCCATTCATAACGACATTGCTGGCGAGTAATCAAAACCGGACTCCACATCAACGAGCAAAAAACAACGCTGCCAGACAAGGGCCTGACAGCGGATTAAGGTAGCCAGTGTAGCAAGCTCGCCAGTGTTGATGTGCGCTTATTGCACCGTAATCTTACGCGGCTCATCTACCGTCGACTTGGGGATATTCAGGGCCAGCACGCCGTGTTCAATTTTGGCGGCAATTTCGTCAGCTTCAACGCCTTCAGGCAAGCTGAAGCGCCGTATAAACTGACCCTGCCAGCGCTCTTTGATACTGCTTTTGGTCGCTTGCGCATCGGTTTTGCGCTCGCCCTGCACGGTTAGCACGCCGTTGTGCACGGTAATATCAACTGCATCAGGCGCGATGCCCGGTACGTCCATCACCAATAAGAAGCCACCCTCATTTTCGCAAATATCCACCGCGGGCTGCCACTGGGCGGCGCGCTCGCCATCACTTGCTTGGCGATCAAATCCGCGATTTATATCACGCAATTCATTGAACAAGGTAAACGGCAAATAACTATTCATGATAAAAACCTCCAATACCTTCAATCTAAACCATGAACAGCGCGTCGGCTGTTATCCAGAATATGGTGGCTGACTTTAGATTTTCAAGTGGATTACGCCCAGGCCATTGCTCTGCTAAACTGCTTGATCACACTCGTTTGATAATATTAAGGTCCTACTATGAGCATTCAGACTGGCGACAAAATTCCCGCAGCAAAACTGAAAGTGATGGGCGAAAAAGGCCCTCAAGACATCACCACCGAGGAGCTCTTTAACGGTAAAAAAGTCGTTTTATTTGCCGTGCCCGGCGCATTCACCCCCGGCTGCTCACTTACACACCTACCCGGCTATGTTGTTAATGCCGACAAAATTAAAGCCGCCGGAGTCGACACCATTGTCTGCATGGCAGTGAATGACGCCTTTGTTATGGATGCTTGGGGTAAATCCCAAAATGCCGAAGAGCTGCTGATGCTTGCCGATGGCAATGGCGACTTAACCAAGGCTCTGGGTCTAGAGATGGACGCCACCGGCTTTGGTATGGGTAGCCGCTCCAAGCGTTTTGCCATGATTGTCGACAATGGCACCGTGAGCCACCTCGCCGTTGAACCTGCTGGTGGTGTTGACGTTAGCGCTGCCGAAAAAATTCTCGCCCTGCTGTGAGTGCCAACCAGCACACTCCCCGTGTGCTGATCTTCGATTCCGGCGTCGGCTCATTGAGCATTGGCGCCGCAATACACGATCTGCTCCCGGAAATTGATCTGCTCTACGTAATGGATCATGGTGGCTTCCCCTATGGCGAATGGCCAGAAGCGCTACTCACCGAGCACATTTGCGCAACTGTATGCAGAGTATTAGCGACCCACAAAGTCGACTTACTCGTGATGGCCTGCAATTCAGCGAGCACCGCCGTACTGCCTGCGCTGCGCAGTCAAATTACGATTCCCGTGGTGGGCGTGGTCCCGGCAATTAAGCCCGCCGCAGCCCTTAGCCAGAGCGGCGTTATTGGCCTACTGGCCACCCCCGGTACCGTTAGCAGGCCCTATACCGCACAGCTTATTCAAGACTTTGCCGCCCACTGCCACATCATTGCCGTTGGCAGCCCCGAGCTCGCGCCAGCGGTTGAAAATTTTATTTGGCATGAGCATGCCTTGGATGCGGTTTTAAGCAGGGTAAAAACGGCCTTTAGCCAACACACTGATTTTTCAGCAATGGATACGATTATTCTCGCCTGCACCCATTTCCCTCTGGTGCAGCCACAATTATCAGTCTTGTTACCCAATATAAACTGGGTGGACTCGGGTCAGGCCATCGCGCGGCGCGTTGCCTTCCTTATGGGAGAGTTGGGTTTAGCAGAAACACCGGGTAAACCGGCAAGGCAGTCGGCGATTATTCTGGGCGAAGAACCTGCAAGTGCAAATTTGGCGCAGTATTTACAGGCCAGAAATATAAAAATTAGCGCTGATTAAATTCAGTTACGCTGATATCGTAAATACGTAATATCTCGTTCATGTTTTTCATAGCGACGTTATAATTTGCTATTCGTTTACGTCGCCGCTCATCATTATCCCGACCAGTACCTACCGCCGTTTTATCCATGGTATCTAGGCATTTCAAATAGCGTTGGCTGTCATCCAAATAGCGTTCTACTCGGCGTTTACTTACATTCATCTCGTCAACATCAGCAACCGCACCATCTGCTAAATTTTGCGGCATCAACGGCAAAATACACGCCGCCTGAGCGAGGGGAACCCAGCTAACTAGAATAAAAAAAACAGTTATTAAAAAACGCATTTGCTCAATCCGGCGATAAACTCGTTGGCAGAGTATACCGCAGAACGGGCAACGGGAGACGAGAGACGCTGGTAAAAACGCGGTCTCGCTCACCTCCCAAAATGGTAGAATTTCCCTTATAGGGCGCGGGGGTCAAAACCCCCAGCGTAAAACTGGCTATACCATTTGCGGAATTTAGCGATAGGGCCATCGCCATCGCACAAAATTGGGAGAGGACGATAGATTTTGTGTTCCCAAATTGGCTTGTCTTCTTCTAGCTGGCCAACAATATTGGCAATGATTGCCGCATTCACACCGCCTTTCTTCACTTCGCCATTCACTTTAGGCTGAATAAACGCAAAGCGTACCTGCACCTTGTGCTCGTCAATTGGCGTGGTCATACCCAATAAAAAGGTATCGGCAATCCCTTCAAACTTGGTAAAACCCTGACCGGGACCAGCACTTCCGGTGCGAATTGAGCCTTTCACCTCGCCTCTGGGCGTCGGCATATTAGCCACCTGCAAGCCTCGCACAATTGGACCGTCGTAAGTGGTTTCCCACTCAGGGAAAGAAGCAGTGCCATGCACGTACTTAAAATGTGCGGGGTCGGCGGCATTTTCGGCCATCTCTTGGGGATGAGTATGAATGATCCACTCATAGCGGTCTTGGGGAGACCAGTCATCGCTATTCGCTTCGTCGTGACTTATCACGTCCCACAGTGGTGCGGCGCCATCAGGGTGATACCACGCCCAAATGACCTTATTGGTTTCCGTAATAGGGAAGGTTTTGAGGCACTTTTTGCCCGCCACTTTTGGCGGCATATTCTTGGCATAAGGCACTTCTACGCACTCGCCCTCGGGACTAAATTTCCACGAGTGAAAAGGGCAGACAATATTATTACCCTCAATCCGGCCGCCGCCCGTACCCGAGCGCTCGTGAATACCGTGACCGAGGTGCGCACCCAAATGCGGACAATAGGCTTCCATTAACACCGCTTTACCCGCTTCGGTGCGAAATAGCACCAATTCCTGGTCAAAGTAATGCACCGCGCGAGATTCGCTGGGCGCCAGTTCATCGGAATAAGACACCGCAAACCAGCCAAAGGGCATGGGCATCGGGTAGCGTTTAATCGTTTGACTGGTCATTGTTCTGTCCTCAGGGCGTTTAGCGGCAAACGCAAAATTCGGTGAGATTGGCGTATTTTGCCCACACTTTACTCTCCACATCGCTACAGACAATGACAAATGGAGACAGGACACTGGCAAAAAACGCCACGCGTAGACCGCTACAGTGGCTTTGGCGACCCCAGCGGCCGCCAAACGTGCTTAAGCCAATTGCGGCTTAACGCCAGCTCTTAAATTTTTCCATCATCACATCCGCGCCCATACGAATCAGCGACTCATTAGGCGAGCCCGGCTGCACACCGGTCGCTAAAATAGTCTGCTGTACAGCGATTTCCTTGGCCACGTCTTCCATGGTTTGCTCGTCAACTGGCTCGCCCTCTGGGGTTGTCGCCTCGCCTTTAGCCGCCGCGCGAATCTGAGCATCGCGCTCCGACCCAGGCTCAACACCACCCCGGCGCATCACCTCTACCACGGCTAAATCTTCGGCCGCTTGGCGACTATTAATGGGCTTGCCCTCGGCGTCATAAATACCATCATTAGGTTCATAGGCGGTTTCTGGTGATTGCCCCATACTGATGCGGATCATTGCCGCCTCGGTAGAGTCAGGCGGCACACCTGCTTTACGAACCGCCTCTTCCGCTGCGCGGGCTTTTCCTGCTTGCATCGCGGTAATGGGCTGGCCGTGGCGATCATAAATCACCGCTGTTTGACTGGCCTGGGCACTGGCCGACGCGTCAGTAGCGCTAGATTCCTGAGTTTTCGCTGTTGATTCAGCTGCCTGCAGAGGCAGTGCCACACAGAGCGCAATTCCCGCCAAGATATTGAAAATCTTCATTTTTAACCCCTATATTGACCAAATTTCACTATTTTAAAATCCATTTACAGCCCACTACACACAAAGCCAGTTGGCCCAGCCTGTGTTAACATCGCTAGCATGACTAGCACAAGCGCCCCACTTCAAGACCGCTTTGGTCGCAGCGTCGATTACCTGCGACTCTCGGTCACCGACCGCTGCGATTTCCGCTGCGTATACTGCATGGCGGAAGATATGACCTTTTTGCCGCGCAAGCAAATTCTCAGTCTTGAGCAGTTGTACGATATTGCCAGCAATTTTGTTGAGCTGGGCGTTAAGAAAATTCGTCTCACTGGCGGGGAGCCGCTCGTCCGCAACAATGTCATGGCCTTGGTTGAACGCCTCGGCAAACTCGACAAACTTGAGCAGCTGCACCTGACCACCAATGGCGCCCAGCTCGACAAATACGCAGGTCCGCTCAAAGCAGCCGGCCTGACTGGCATGAATATTAGCATCGACAGCCTTCAGCCCGAGCGCTTTAAAGCATTAACCCGCTTTGGCGAGCTCAGTAAGGTACTGGCCGGTATCGATGCCGCCGTCGCCGCTGGTTTCCAGCGCATCAAACTCAATGCGGTGATTCTCAAGGGCAGAAACGACGACGAAATAATCGACTTAGTCGACTACGCCCGCCACAAAAATGTTGATATCAGCTTTATAGAAGAAATGCCCCTTGGTCAGATTAGCGAACACGACCGCGCACAGAGCTTTATTAGCAGCGAGCAAATTCGCGACACCATCCACGCCCGCTATCCTTTAACCACCAGCACGGAAACCACTGGCGGCCCTTCGCGCTACTACCGCATGGCCGACAGCCTGAGTCGCATAGGTTTTATCTCCCCCCATAGCCACAATTTTTGCCATCTGTGTAATCGGGTGAGACTAACCGTAGAGGGGCGGCTACTGCTCTGTCTCGGCAACGAGCATTCGCTAAACTTAAAAGAGATCATTGAGGCCCACCCCGGCGACGATCAGGTATTACAGACTGCCATTATCAAGGCCATGGACTTAAAGCCGGAACGCCATCACTTTGATCTCGACGGCGAACCGCAAATCGTGCGGTTTATGAATACCACTGGTGGCTGATGCAAACACCGGCAGCGCCCCCTGTAGCTAATGCTGCAATGAACAGCGCAACAATTATCGCCCAACTCGGCCTAGAGCCCCATCTTGAAGGCGGCTATTTTCGCCGTAGTTATACCGCGCCACACAGCATTAATGGCCGCCCCGCCCTGTCGTCGATCTATTATTTACTCACCGCCGACAGTCCTATTGGTCACCTACACCGCAATCGCTCTGATATTTTGCATTTTTGGCAGGGCGGCAGTTCGCTGCGTTACACGCTAATCTCACCCAACGGCGAGTTGAAGCAAAAAGTAATGGGGCCAAATATTGGTGCTGGCGAACAACTGCAAATATTGGTACCCGGCGGTTACTGGAAAGCCTCGGAATTGTGCGCTGGCGACTATGGCCTAATTTCCGAGGCAGTGTGCCCCGGCTTCGACTTTGCCGACCACCAATTGGCCAGCGCCGCGCAAATTCAACACGACTACCCCCAGCACTGTCAGCGCTTGGCGCGCCTTATTTCACCCTCGCGCAACAATAACAGCTAAATATTGGAATATTTGCTATGAGTGACGCCCGCAACAATATCGACACCCTCATCGCCCAACTGGCGGAACAGGGCTATATCGCTAGCTCCGCAATTGCCACCACCCTGTATATTGCCCAGCAATTAGAACGCCCCATTCTTATTGAAGGCCCACCGGGCGTAGGTAAAACCGAGCTGGCCAATGCCACCGCCGCCATGCTCAACAAGCCCATGTTCCGTCTACAATGTTATGAGGGCCTCGACGAAAGCAAGGCGCTTTACGACTGGAAATACAGCAAGCAACTATTGTATGTGCAGGTTTTAAAGGAACAGTTGCAAGAAATACTCGACGGCGCTGAAGGCCTAAGCTCGGCGGTTGAGCGCCTGCATAATTTTGACGATATTTTCTATTCCGAGCGCTTTCTCGAACCCCGGCCACTGCTCAAAGCCTTGCAAAGCGACAGCGGCGCGGTGCTATTAATAGACGAAATCGACAAAGCCGACTATGAGTTTGAATCCCTGCTGCTAGAAATTCTCGCCGACTTCAAAGTCACCCTGCCGGAAATCGGCACCTTGAGCGCAGTGCACAAACCCCTAGTCATTCTTACTAGCAACAACACCCGCGACCTCAGTGACGCCTTAAAGCGTCGCTGCCTGCACCTCTATATTCCCTTTCCTGAGGCCAAATTAGAAAACCAAATTGTGCAGAGTAGGGTGCCCGAGGTTCCTGAGGCCCTACGCCGCCAACTGGTCGACTTTGTTCACAGCGTGCGCAGCTTCGATTTAAAGAAGCAACCCGCTATTAGCGAAACCATCGACTGGGCCCGCAGCCTCCTGCTGCTGCACAGCGATAGTCTGTCTAAACAACTGGTAGAAGACACCCTCAACGTACTACTCAAATACGAGGAAGACATCGCCATGGTCACCCCGGAGTTACACAGCTTGATTAAAAAATCCGAAAGCGGCTTGCTGTAAACCTAAGCCACTATGGATAACACGCTGCTCCAATTCATTCGTCATCTGCGCCACCACGGCCTGCCGGTGTCGACCGCTGAAACCTTAGATGCCATGCAAGTTACAGCGGCACTAGGCTATAGCGACCCGATACTATTGCGCGATGGCCTGGCGAGCTGCCTCGCCAAAACCGTCGACGACAACGATACGTTTGCCCTGTGTTTTGATCAATTCTTTCACCTCGACCATAGCCAAGACGCAAACAGCAGCGACAGCCAAGCAGCAAATACCGAGCAAAACCTGCCGAGCAGCGAGCAAGCTAATGAAGGCGAAGTCGGTGACGGCCAAGCCAGCGGCGAAGGCCAGGGCGATTCAGCAATGCCCGGCAAAGGTGGCGGCGGGGGCGGGCAAGGTAGTCAAACCCGCGCCGACGTAATGCGCGCCGCCGCTGAAGCAGGTATCGAAAATATTCAGTTTCGCACCCAGCGCGGCGTATTTCGGCGCCGTATTCTCGATGTCCTCGGCGACAACCAGCGCCAGATCGAAATACAAGCGTTGCGCGAAGCGGGCAACGACGAGCGCGCCAACTGGCTCGAACAAATACGCGACGCGCAAATCGCGGCGGTAATCGATGTTATTAACCGACAACTGCTACTCAATAACGACGCCTCAAGCCGCGCCATTCGCGACGATATACTCCAGAACAGTTCACTGTCGGCCATGGAGTCTTACCATCGCGAGCGCCTGCCACCGCTAATTCGCAAGCTCGCTAAAAAGCTCGCCTCACGGCACCGCCAACGCCACCGTCACGCCCGCAAGGGCAAGCTCGATTTGGGCAAAACCCTGCGCCGCAATATCGCCTACGGCGGCATTCCCTTCCACCGTTTTTGGAAGACCACGCGCAAAGATAAAAGTGAGATTTTTGTACTCTGCGACATCAGTGGCTCGGTTAGCGCGTGGTCACGTGTGCTACTGCTCTTTATGCAGGCCCTCAGCGACGTATTGCCCAGCACCCGCTGCTTTGTGTTTTGCGGGCGCAGTATTGAAGTCACTGATTTATTTCGCCAATACCCCGCCGACGAGGCTCTCGCCATTGTGCAGCAGCGTCACGGCCTCGGTAGCAGCGACTACGGTTTGGCCCTCAATACCTTTCGCGATCAAATTGCCGACAAACTCAACCGCCGCAGCTGCGTCATTATCTTAGGCGACGGCCGAGGTAATGGCGGCGATACCGGCATTGCCGCGCTGCGCGATATTTACCACCGCGCTCGCTTGGTGCTGTGGTTTAACCCCGAATCCCAATTTAGTTGGAATACCGGCGACTCAGAGATCCGTCGCTACCAAAGTGCCGCGCACTATGTGGCGGAATGCGGCTCACTGCGTAAATTAGAACGCTTGCTAGACGGTCTATTAAGTCTATTACGTTAAGGTTCCGTGAAAATGCTCTGGCACAAATACACCCATATTGGCGATGTAGTCCGTCGCTAAACTCGCTACTATAAACACTGACCGAGACCAACTTGGATCGCTATGGATAAGCTCAAACATTTTATTAGCCAATCATTTATCGGTGGCGTATTGGTTATTGCGCCCATTGTCATCCTACTACTGGCGCTGCGCTGGGCAATGCACAGTGTCCAAGCGCTGATTGCACCACTGACTGACCCACTAGAGCGCATTACCGGTGCGCCAAGCTTAGTCATCGACGTCGCCGTTATTGCGCTCATTCTCATCGCCTGTTTTATGGTTGGCACCCTCGTCGCCACCCGCGCTGGGCTCTGGATACAAAATTTTGTCGACGCCCATTTAGCGCGCTTTGCTCCAGGCTACAAACTGATTCGCGACATTATTCAGCAAATGTTTGGCACCAATAGCAACTCACCGTTTACCCGTGGTGAAGTGGCGGTGGTGCAGCTCTATGGCAGCCACATCCCGTCAAGAGCAACCGCTATTATCACCAGTCGTCACAGCAACGGCTGGTTTACCGTCTTCGTTCCCACTGGCCCCAACCCCACATCGGGTTTTGTCTACCACCTGCCAGCAGATTGTGTAGAACCACGCCCCGACATTAAGTTAGATGCCGCCTTTAAATCGATTATCTCCTGTGGCGCCGGTTCCGCAGAGCTCGGTATCATCAACGTTAACCAGCCGATAACATCGCAATGACCAAGCACCCACTGACCGGCAAGTGACGGTAGGACGATGATGAGCCAAACCTCACTGATTAAACCCGTACTCAAGGTTTGCAGCTTAATCTTACTGGTATTTGGCCTGCTAATGGCTGTACCGCTGCTAATGGCCATCATTTACAACACCGGCAATAGCCGCGCCTTTGCCGGTGCGCTTGGTTTAACCGTGACGCTCGCGGCCTGTGGTTGGTTACTCTCGCGCTCCTACCGCATGAACATGCTAACACCACGACAAATGTTCTTAATTACCACCAGCTCGTGGCTGCTAATTTCCCTGACTGGGGCATTACCTTTTCTATTAATACCCGGCTTTTGCGGCTTTACCGACGCGGTGTTTGAATCGGTTTCTGGTTTGACAACCACCGGCTCGACGGTCTTGGTTGGCCTAGACGGCATGGCCCACGACATTCTAGTGTGGCGCTCTATGCTACAGTGGGTAGGCGGGCTCGGCGTCATCGGCATGGCCGTCGCGATTTTGCCTTTTTTAAAAGTCGGCGGTATGCGCTTATTTCAAACTGAGTCCTCTGACTGGTCAGACAAAACCACACGCTCCGGCACCATGGTCACTATGATCATCTACGTTTATATCGTCCTTACCTTGCTGTGCGCCGGCGCCTATATGCTCGACGGCATGGACAGTTTTCACGCCGTCAACCACGCCATGACCACCATATCCACTGGCGGCTATTCGACCTCAGACAGCTCCTTTGCGCAGTTCGCCGACCTGCCCAGTCACTGGATAGCAATCTTCTTTATGATACTTGGCGCCATGCCTTTTACGATTTACGTGCACTTCATTATTAAGCGCCACTGGCAAGTATTTAACGACCAACAGATTCGTGGCTTTTTACTCACTCTGCTGGTTCTCAGTGTCATTATTACTCTGCATCTACTCTCCGAAACCGACATCGATCTAGCCCACGCCCTCACCTATGCCACCTTTAATTTAGTGTCAGTCATTACCACCACCGGCTTTGCCAGCGGTGACTATTCGCAGTGGGGTGAGTTAGCCGTAGCGGCATTTTTCTTTGCCATGTTCATTGGCGGTTGCTCGGGTTCCACTAGCGGTGGCATTAAAATATTCCGCTTTCAATTGCTATTTATGATGATGCAAGAAAGCATTGTTCGCGCGGTGCACCCCCGCGCCATGATCCACCGTCACTACAATAAACGCCCCGTCGACGACAGTATTGTGCTCTCGGCAGTGACCTTTGTTTTTATTATGCTGATCTCGCTGGTTGCGATTACTCTGCTACTTGCGCTCAGCGGCCTAGACCTTACTACCAGCCTCACCGGCGCCGCTACCGCGCTCATGAATGTTGGCCCCGGATTAGGCGATATCATTGGCCCCGCAGGAAATTTTTCTAGCCTGCCAGATAGCAGTAAATGGATTTTGAGTGTGGGAATGTTACTTGGACGACTGGAGTTTATGACCGTAATACTGGTGCTAACACCGACGTATTGGAAGAGTTAAAAAATCAGTATTATTTTTCAGCATCAACTGCTGCCACCCACGTTTCAAGCAAAGCCACATTACGCATGTTTTTACGAAACGCGACATCGGCTATGTCACCGATGATCGGCACGCTACCCAATAAAAAATCCAAGGCAATATTGCCCAACATTTTTAACTGCAATGACTGCGGTGCCTTGAGCTTTCTGGCTTGCACAATAATCCCCAGACCGAGGAGGGCGCTAAACAAATCCCCGGCCACCGGCAACAGCCCAAGCAACGCATCTAAACCAAAGCGCCAAGGGGTATAGGGAATGCCCCAAGCGCCATCAAGCAAGATTGCGAGCTGACGACTGCGTCGCAGTCGCCGTTCGGTTTCAGTGTCGGTCATTTATCTATTTTTTGGCGATAATATAAACCGCATGAATAATTCCCGGCAGATAACCGCATAGCGTGAGAATAATATTGATCCAAAAATGTTTACCTAAACCAACTTGTAAAAATACGCCAACTGGCGGTAAGAAAATTGCAAAAATAATACGAACAATATCCATAATTCTATATCCTCTTTATTTTGCTAATGCGACGCTGTGCTTTTCAAGATAGCACAGATAAATAACGATGAATTGCTAAGGCGATACTAATATCACTTATTGCTAGCCTGTAAGTCTTTCAGACTCACGGCATAGCGATTAAGTTCTGCTTTTACTGTGTAAAAACGCAGTAAGCCAATCACCAACACCAGCACACCTAAAACGACCAAGACCCACACCGTGGCGACATAAGAATTAATCTTTGAGAAGAACTGAAACAAAACCGCCGCCGCAGCCAAAAGTGACAAGCCAGTTCGAATATAGGCAAGAAAGGTACGTTCATTAGCCATACGCGTCCGCTCAAGCGCCAGTGTATCTCGGGTATCTGAATTCCCAGTCATAATATTCCCTTATATTGTGGTATCGATGTTTGACAGCGGCGCACCGCTTTCTTTCCTTTTACGGCTATATTCAGTAGGCTTCAAACGCTAAATTTAGCACACACCATGGAATTATATTTTGCATACCCTCGCGCAGCTTAAATCGGGTGAACTGGTCGGCGTAAAACGCCTACAGATCTCGGCAAATCTGACATCCTTGCCCGCTGAAATACTCAGTCTCGCCGACAGTCTCGAAATACTGGATGTGTCTAATAATCAATTATGCAGTTTACCCGACGAGCTCAGTCAGCTTAAAAAACTGAAAATTATTTTTGCTTCAAACAATCGTTTTCGCTCACTGCCCGAGGTGCTAGGTCAGTGTGAGAACTTAGAAATGATCGGCTTTAAATCCAATCAAATAACGCAGATTTGCGGCAGTGCACTACCACCAAAATTACGCTGGTTAACACTTACCGACAATCGCCTAGACGCTTTACCCGATGCAATAGGCCAGCGCTCACAACTTCAAAAACTGCTAGTGGCGGGTAATCGTCTGCAACAGCTACCGCTGAGTTTGGCCCACTGCACTCATCTTGAGTTGCTGCGTATTTCTGCAAATCAGCTCAAGCAATGTCCCGAGCACATACTCGACCTACCAAAACTCGCGTGGCTGGCCTTTGCTGGCAATCCCTTTAGCACGGCAGACAGTGACGGCCCATCAGTGCCATTCGTTGCATCGTCAAGTTACACCCTACACCGCGTGCTGGGACAAGGTGCATCAGGAGTAATCTCAAGGGCGACGTGGAATGCTCCGCAACAAGATTTTCCTCACGAGGTCGCCGTAAAAGTATTTAAAGGCCAGGTTACCAGTGATGGCTACCCTCGCGATGAGTTGCGCGCCTGCTTAAAAGTGGGCGACCACCCTAATTTAGTGAAATCGCTAGCGCAGGTGAACGAAGCCGACTGCCTCGCATTGATCATGAGCTTAATACCGCCTAACTATAAAAACCTGGGTCTGCCGCCAAGCTTAAGCAGCTGCACCCGCGACACCTTCCCTGCGAATTTTTCATTATCAACAGCGCAAGTCAGTAAAATAACTGCGCAGATAACCGCGGTATTTGAGCATTTGCATGCCCAACAAGTTTGTCATGGCGATCTATACGCTCACAACACCTTGTTCGACGAAGCCGCCAATATTCTGTTTGGCGATTTCGGCGCCGCATCGATGTATCACATGCTAAGTAAGGCGCAGCAAGAAAAAATACGCGCCATAGAGCGTCGCGCCCTCGGCCATTTTATTGATGACCTCCAGAGCCTCTGCGCCGTAAAAAGTGTGGCGGCGATCTAAACCTTGAATATCGGAAACAATAAAGGGCAGATCACCTTCACATGATCTGCCCTTTTTCGGCTAATTAGCAAAAAAGCTATTTTTTGCCTTTGCCGTCGCCGCCGTCTGCATCAACGGTCAGCGAGGTATTTTCGCCGTCGCTATCGCTTTTATAACCAAAGGAGCCTTCGCCGGTGTCGATACTTATCGCAGTAGAGCCTTTCTCGGCAGCAGGTGCGGTAGTGGCTTTGTCGTCGGAGCAAGCCATGAGTAAAGTGGCGAATGCTGCGATTGTAGTTCCTATCAGAAGCTGTTTCATAATTTCTCTATTGTCTATTGAGGAAACGAACACAGGCTTTGACTGTGCACCATGAGCTTAGTTCAGTATTGGCAAATAGCCAGCGCCTGACAATGCGCGCTCGGGCAGCTCACTGAATAATTCAAGCTCGCTACCCGAGACGCATGAGGGTGTGTCTTATTTACCGATATCTAATTTTGCCTCTAAGCCTTCATGGGCGGCATGAATAATGTAACTGCGCAATGCCTGCGCATCTGACTTCGTCAGCACGCCGTTAAACGATGGCATACCGCGCGAACTTAATAAGCCATCGATAACAACGGCTTGAATGGCGGCATCAGTCGCGAGTAGCGGCGACCAGCGCAAATCCGGGATTAGGCCGCTAGATATGACATGATCACCGTGACACACCACGCAATTGCTGTCGTAGAGTACCTTTCCTCTGGCAATGGTTTTCGCGTCTGCCGTTGACTCTGGCGGTGCTGGTCGCGCAGTCACCTTATCCGAAATCGCGGGAAGGCTCGCTTTACCGCCCAACTTAAATACCATTAAGCGCCCCACGCCAGCGTCGCTTTCAGCCGGAAACAAGCCGCCGTATACCAAGGCAAACGTACCACCCCAGCCCGAGGCAACCGCTATATACTGCTCGCCATCCAATTCATAGCTGATGGGTGGCGCAACAATGCCGGTTTGCGCAAAGAAATCCCATAGTCGCTCCCCGTTGTCGGCCCGATACGCCACCAGCTTGGCGTCGGCGTTGCCTTGAAACACCAAGCCGCCCGCAGTCGACAATACGCCACCATTCCATGGACTATTGTGCTCCACCTGCCACGCGGGCTGCTGTTTCACCGGGTCCCACGCCAACAAGCGGCCTTTTACTGCTGCTTTAACCGCCTTAAATTGGGCGATATCGGTCGGCAGTGAACCCATGGCACTGTCTGCGCCAGTATTCCAGCCCTTGCTGTTAAAGCTGAAGTTTTCATCTTGGGCATAAACATAGGGCGTTTCCATGGCGGGAATATAGACCAAGCCAGAATCGGGGCTAAACGACATGGGATGCCAGTTATGGCCGCCAAACGGCCCAGGTAATTGCATATAGGGTGCTTTGCCACCCCAGCGCGCCTCGGGAATCTCAACAGGGCGCCCAGTTTCGAGGTCGACGTGTGTTGCCCAGTTGATCGGCACATAGTTTTTCGCTGACAACAGCTCGCCGCTGACGCGATCAATCACATAGAAAAAGCCATTTTTAGGCGCCTGCATAATGACCTTGCGGGCTTTGCCGTCAATATTTACGTCGGCCAGGATCATGTGCTGGGTGGCCGTGTAATCCCAAGTCTCACCCGGCGTGGTTTGGTAGTGCCAAACATATTCGCCCGTGTCGGGTCGCAGCGCCACAATGGAGGAGAGGTAGAGATTATCGCCACCACCCGGGCTGCGAATGCTCTGGTTCCATGGCGAGCCATTGCCCACGCCAATATAGAGCAGATCTAACTCGGGGTCGTAGGCCATGGAATCCCAAACCGTGCCACCACCGCCAAATTTCCACCATTCACCTTTCCAGGTTTCTGCGGCCTTGGCCATGGCCGGGCTTTCAGCACCATCCGCGGGATTACCCGGCACGGTGTAGAAGCGCCACAACAGCGCGCCGGTGTTTATATCGTAAGCCGAGACATAACCACGAACACCGTACTCCGCGCCGCCATTACCAATAAAGACTTTGTCCCTAACAATGCGGGGCGCTCCAGTAATGGTGTAAGGCTGGCTCTGATCAACGGTAATGGTATCCCAGAGTTTGACGCCGGTTTTAGCGTCGAGGGCCAGCAAACGGCCGTCGATGGTGCCGGTAATAATTTTGCCATCGGCGTAGGCCACCCCGCGATTTACCGCGTCACAGCACAAATCGGCGGCCTTGCTGCGATCAACCTTGGGGTCGTATTGCCAGCGCAGTGCGCCCGTTTTGGCGTCGAGCGCTGATACCTTATTCCACGTGGCGGTGACGTAAATAACACCGTCAACCACCAGCGGCGTGGCCTCAATGCCGCGGCTCACGCCCAAGTCGAATGCCCAAGCTAAACCCAGTTGTGAAATATTATCTGGGCTAATTTGCGCCAAGGGCGAAAATCGCTGCTCGGCATCACCGCCGCCGTGTTTCGTCCACTCGACCGCCCTTGCCTCAGCGGGCGCGTCCTCCGGTGGCGGGGCTTTAGCGCACGCCAAGAATAGTGACGAGAAACACAAAAGAGCGACTGATTTCAGTGCGGGAATAGCCGGGGCATTACTCATTATTGTCTCCATGTTTTACATGATTACTTTTATGAGCCTGACAATGCCAAGCAAATGGACAGGTGTAAAGCGCTGAATGCTTGCCGGGAGACCGAAGACGCAAAAGCTGGGTTGGGTGTCCGAAGCGACGACCTCAGAGCGACAAGAAATGTCCTTAAGCGTCAGTCATCCGGCCCCCGACTTCCGTCTTACGGCAGTGAGCGCCAGCGAATATAAGCGTCTCCCATCTCCCGTCCCGCGTTTCTTAAGGCAAAAAAAAGAGCGCTCATATGAGCGCTCAAATATACCTAGAGTAGGAGACTTCAAATGATTAGAGGGGGCCTATTGCAGAAAGTTCAGCACGAGAGGGTGCAAACCAATAACTTCCGCTCACTGGGGTCGAGAAATCGGTTAAGCGATCGTGTATTCCGTCACCGCTACAGCCAAACATACTGGCTAATATACGATCAAATCGCTGAATATCGCGGCTAAATGCCAGAAAATACAAGCCATGCTGTTGCACCCCACCATAGGGCACACTGCGCCGATATAATTTTTGTGCCTCGCCATTTATTTTTACATCACTGCGACTAACATGGGAATTTTCTGGCATACGCTCGTCATCCAGCTCGATACTGTCTGGTTTGGTGCGGCCAATTACCGCTTCTTGCTGGTGCTGACTAAGCGCGTGGAATCCCGCCAAATTGTGTATCCACTGCTGGCTCATTACAAAGCTGCCGCCCGCGCCCAGCTCGCCATCAGGAATCAGCGCAACCTGTTGTTGACCCCGCCCCTTGGGGTTTTCAGTACCATCAATAAAGCCCGATAAGTCCCGGGAGTCTTTGTATAGAAAACCAATTTTCTCAAGGCTTAACGTCGCCACCGCCGCCAATGCCGCAGTCGCTGCCATCGCCGCATCGAAATTTGCACTGTGATTATTGCCATGCACCCAGAGTAAAATACTGTGCTGGGTAGCAGGTGCAATTCGCCGACCCTCGCCAATAGGGCTAAAGGACTTAAGGGCCTCCGGCACCCCGGCAGGGGCAAGCCGCCGCCAGCAATCCGCGCCAAACGCCCACACGCAATTAAGCTCGGCGCTCACCGGCAACGCAATGGCGCTAGCCAGTGTCGATCTCAGCTGCGCCTCGGTGACGCCCTCAATAAGTTGGTACTCCAAGAAGAAATGCGAGAGCGTGCCCTCAACAAAAATTCCCGCCTGCGCTTCGGCCATGCCTATCTCCCCTATCATTTATCGTTTTATCTGTATTTATGAACATGACAATCACGTCATCAACAATGCTTGTTAGTAGCTTAACGCGGATTTACACTGAGCGGCCTTTTTATGCTCCGCAGAGGATGCCATTTTGGCCGCATCGATAGAACAAAGACTGGCTTTTTTTGCAGAAGAACCACGGCAGCATCTGCTGCGCCAAATCATGCGCGGCATCGAGAAGGAAAGCTTACGCGCCGACCCAGCGGGCATGCTGGCGCAAACCGATCACCCCGCCGCGTTTGGTTCCGCGCTTTGTCACCCCTCTATTACCACCGACTTCTCTGAAGCCCTGCTCGAGTTTATCACGCCCGTCAGCGCCTCCATTGACGAAACACTTGCCGAGCTAGACGCCATTCATCGTTTTGCCAATAGTGAACTCAAGGACGAAATCATCTGGAATGCCAGCATGCCCTGTCGTTTAGGCAAAGGCGACGAAGCAATTCCCGTGGCCCGCTACGGCAGCAGCAATACCGCTACCATGAAAACCCGCTATCGCTTGGGCTTAGGCCACCGCTACGGTCGTAAAATGCAGACCATTGCGGGCATTCATTATAATTTCTCGCTACCTAAATCACTATGGGCTGAGCTGCACGCCGCCGATGGCAGCGAATTGCTACTGGAAACCTATATCACCAATAGCTATTTCGGCATTATCCGCAATTTCCGCCGCTACGCTTGGCTACTGGTGTATTTGTTTGGCGCCGCGCCAGCGGTTTCTCGCTGTTTTTTGAACGGTCGTCCTCACCAGCTCGAAGCCTGTGGCGAGTACACCCTTTATGGCCCTCACGCCACGTCGCTGCGCATGGGCGATTTAGGCTACCAAAGCGATGCCCAGCAAAACCTCAACATTTGCTACAACCACCTCGACTTTTACGTGGAAACGCTGCGCAAAGGCATTACCACATCTCACCCTGACTACGAAAAAATCCCCAAGGAAGAGCAATTATCCAGTGGTTTGCTGCAAATAGAAAATGAGTTTTACAGCCCCATTCGCCCCAAACGCGTCACCCAAAGTGGCGAAATCCCAATAGGTGCGCTGCGCCGCGCTGGGGTGGAATATATTGAAGTGCGCTGTTTAGACGTCAACCCCATGCTGCCACTGGGCATAAACGCGGAGCAAATTCGCTTTATCGACGCCTTTTTGTTGTTCTGCTTATATCAAGACAGCCCGCCCTGCGACGACGATAACAACGCCGAAATCAGCGCAAATCTATTAGACGTGGTCAACCGTGGCCGGGAACCTGGCCTGCAATTGAAGCAACACGGCCAGCCCCGCGCCCTTAAAGATTGGGCCGAGGAGCTGATCGGCGGCATCAATAAAATTGCCGCGCAATTAGACACCGCCCACCGCAGCTCAGACTACAGCGCCAGCTGTGCTCAGCAACTAGCGAAAGTCCGCGACGCGACACTGACGCCCTCGGCCCAGATAGTAGCGGAGCTGGAAGGCGGCGTAGAATCGTATTATCACTATGCCATGGCCCAGTCTCAGCTCCATGCCAAGGATTTTCGCGAACGCGGTTTACGCTCAGCGGAGGTCGCCCGTTTCAAACGCCTACAAGAAGCGTCTTTTGCGGCCCAAGCCAAGATCGAGGCTGAGCAGGCCGGTGAGGATTTTGACGAATACCTCGCCCGCTTTTACGAGCAATACCAAGGACTGTGAATTACCTCGCCCATTTTCTGCTCGCCGAACAAGTTGCACAACGCTGTAACTTAGAGGCCAAAGGTCTATTAGTAGGGGGGTTATTAGGCGATTTTGTTAAAGGCCCCCTGCGCGGTGACTACCCCAGTGCTTGGGAAGTCGGCATTCGTCTGCATCGACGCATTGATGCGCTAACCGACAGCCACCCCTTGGTTGGCGAATGTCTGGAGGCACTGCCGCCAAGTTACCGCCGCTATGGTGGCATTATGTTAGACGTGTGTTTTGATCACTGTTTGAGTGTGAACTGGCCGCGCTTTCACCACCAAGACCTGAAAGAATTTAACGCCCAGAGCTATCGCAGCCTGCTCGAACGCTGCGACAATTACCCAAGCCCAGCTAAACGCCAGATCCGAGTGCTGGCCCAATACGATGTACTGAGTAATTTGGGCAACTGGCAGACGATTGAAACTATGCTTGCGCGCATCGGCCAACGGGTAAAGCGCGACAATCCACTGGCTCACTGCGGGCCGGAGCTAGCGAAGGTACTACCCTTGATAAACCAACAATTCGCAATGTTATACCCAAATTTAATCGCCCAATTATGTAATGAATTTAGCCCTAAACCCGACCTAAGGTCGCACTAAAGTACACGACCAAGGTCGGACTTGTCTGTTTTTAGATAATCCCCTACTGTATGGCGTTCACGGAGAGACTCAAATGCCGCTCACATCCCGCTGGATTTACGCTTTTATTGTATCGTGCTGCTGCGCTCTGCTGGGCTATGCACTGTATGCCCAGTATTTTGATGGCCTGCACCCCTGCCCACTGTGTATAACTCAACGCGCATTTTTTGTGCTTACCGCACTGGTCGCCTTCGCCGCGCTGCTTATCCACCCCCAACAAAAAGGCCGCTACCTCAGTGCTGGTCTAATGGTGTTGTTCACCTCGCTTGGCGGCGCCGTAGCGTATCGGCAAGTTTGGCTGCAAGGCCTTCCGGCTGATCAAGCTCCCGCCTGCGGCCCTAGCCTCGAATATATGTTTGCCAATTTGCCTTTTGGCGAAGCCTTTAGCACCCTCATGATTGGCGACGGCAATTGCGCCGAAATCGTGTGGACACTGTTTGGCTTAAGCATGCCGAACTGGTCGCTATTTGCTTTTATTGGCCTAGGCCTTTGCGCCATTGCGAGCGCGCTACCCATGGTTAAGCGCTGATGCTAGCAGGCTTTTTAACGCTGCTCGGCTGCCAACTGGTCGGGGAGTTTGTGCAGCGCGCGCTAAACCTACCCCTGCCTGGCCCCGTAATTGGCATGCTATTGCTGTTTTGTGGTTTGTGCATACGCGGCAGCGTGCCAAAGGACTTAGAAAGCGGTAGCCAAAAGCTAATTGAATTACTGCCTTTATTATTAATGGCACCGGCGGCAGGTGTCTTCTTTTTAGGCGCAGGCTTTGCCGATCAGTGGCCGGCCTTTATTGCCGCAGTCAGTCTTGGCACCGTTTGCACCTTGGTCTTTTGCGGTCTGTTAATTCGCTTTTTACAGCGACGCAGTAGCCATTTATGAGCGATTTATTCCACGGCCCGCTGTTTGCCATTACCCTGACGTTACTCGCCTACCAAGGCGCCATGTTTATGTATTTGGGCAGTGGTCGAGCCGCAATTTTGCACCCCACTATTAGTGGCGCGAGCCTCATCGCCCTCGCTCTTATAGTACTTGGCCAGGACTACCACGCCTATTACCGTAATATTGATTGGCTGACTTTTTTACTGGGGCCGGCCACCGTCGCGCTGGCGGTGCCCCTATATCGGCAATTGCATTTGCTTCGCAATATGGCTGGGCCGCTACTGATCACAGTCACCGTTGGCGCTATTTTTGCCTCTGCATCAGCTTTAATCCTCGCGTGGCTGTTTGGCGCTAATCAAAGCACCTTGTTGTCTCTAACGACTAAATCCATTACCACCCCAATTGCGATAGCCGTTACCCAAGACATTGGCGGCATTACCACCATCGCGGTAGCCTCAGTTATTTTGACCGGCGTAGTGGGGATCACCACTATTACGTGGCTATTTAATAGGCTGGATATTCAGGACGATCGACTTTGGGGCTTTTGTTTGGGCCTTGCCGCCCACGCTATTGGCACTTCCCGCGCATTTGAACGCAGCCCCGTGGCCGGCGCTTTTTCTAGCTTAGCGCTGTGCCTAACCGGCGCATTTACCGCCGTCTTTGTGCCCTTTGCGGCGCGTTGGTTTTTATAATTAACGCCACAAAACGGTCATTAGCAGTTAAAAACTAAACGTTAAAGGCTCGTCACTTTCGCTTTTAACATTGAGGGGAAGGCGAAAATCTGCTGGCATTTTTTTCACCGTATAGACGTGCTCACGGTTAACATGCTTATAGCTAAAGTAGGTGTCATTGAGTGATTGAATGGCATAGGCATCATAATGATCTGCCTTGGTTGGGTCGGCCGGTTTCATCCCTTCTATGGTGATCCAGCCCCTAAAAATACGGAAATAGGTGCCGCCAGAGACGCCCCAAAATCCCACTTCCGACTGGGTGCGAACATCACCATTTTTAGCGGTGAAGCGAAAATCAACCCGGTAAGTGCCGTCTGCCGAACGCTCGGTTAGCCACTCTTTTTGACCGCCATTATTGGTTTTACGAATGCCATACCACTTGCCTAGTAACATAGTACGACTATTACTGGTGATAATCTTCGGCGTCGGTGTTGGCACGTCCTCCGCTTGCGCGTTCTCATCGAGCGCCTGAACATGGCTTTCTAAATTAATTGGGATCGGCGCCGTTTGTTTATTGGTTTTAAACTGACTGCAACCCGCCAGCAATACCGAAAGCACACCGAAATAAAGCGCTTGTTTCATGTAAAACCATTCCCAAATACGAGCAATACAGCCGCTAAATAGCCAATCAAAACTAGGCCCCATGGGCTTAGCCAAACACTTAAATTTCTTCCAATACCAGCAAACGCTGATGCGCTGGGAAATACAGCGCCGTCGAGATCGCGCATTCTACCCCAGTTGCCCGTAAAGCTTGTGCATAAATTCGCATTTTTGCACTATATCTTTCCGCTTGTGCGTCTAAAAACGCGTCGACGCTGCCACGGCTACTGGCTGTTTTATAATCCACAATCCAGCAGCGTCCATCGTCGATGAAAACACGATCTAAAATCAGAGTTTGCCATTGCCCTGCGAGCATGCGGCGAATAGTCTGTTCGCTGTCTTGCCACTGATAGCTCGCGAGTATCCACTGGCCCTTGGCGCAACTTAGGGTATTGCTTAATAAACTCAGCACCCGATCAACACTGTCTTGCAGAGCTGGTTCAGGATGGCAGTGATGGCGCAGACGCTGAATAACCCCCTGCCGTAAACGACTTTCATCTGCCGTCCAGCTCGCGCTATCGCCACCGCGGCCAAGCCGCTCCATCAGTTCATGAAACACAATACCGACTGCGCGGTCTTCAATATTATCTTCCAACACCGCATTTTCGGTTTGCCGCTGAGCACGCTGCAAAGGCGACACCACCGGCTCCGGCGGCTGCCATGCGGGGCTAAGGTTTATGTCGTAATTGCGCAAACGCGGCGCCAAAGGAACCCGCATTGGCGCAACATCGTCGTCTTGCTCAATAAGCTCGGCCTGTTCAAAAGCCTCACCGACGCTGTCCCACAACCTTGCCAATACGCTACCGGATTTGGCCGCAACATCGCCTTTGCTGTTGATTTGGCAAACCCCAAATAAATGTAGCTCACGCTTGGCACGGGTCAAGGCCACATAGATTAGCCTGTCCATTTCCTCATCAAGAGCCCGACGCTGGCTCTCACTCATATAGTTATAGAGCTTGTCTGCCGCTTTCTCACTATTATTGCGTTGGGGTTTAGGGGCAAAAATCATATGGCCGCGCAGGCGCTGCCACGCCAACAGCTCACGGTCGGCATTGCGACCCGCCGCGCCAAGCCCCGGCAAGATGACAACGTCGAACTCCAGACCCTTAGATTTATGTACCGTCATTAATTCAATATGACTACTGGGCGGGGCGGCGTATAAACGCTCTAAAGCACGTTCCAGCGCCTGAATATCTTCCAGCAAACCCGCAGGGGCGTAGTCGTCTAATAGCCGCAGCACCCGATCAATATCACTTTGCTGATGGGCTTCGATACAGGCTGGGCCACCCAGTAAATGCCACGCACTGCGCAGCGCCCAGCGCAGGTCACGGCTTTCGGGGCAGCTCTCCAACCACTGCATGGTGCTGCGCAAGCGCTCCACCGCAAGCCTGCCATCGTCAGTCAGATGAACACTGTGCGCCTCATCCATAATCGCATCGCGAAGTAGAGCGCCGCCTTCGCGCAACTGCAACAAATCATCCCAACTCAGGCCAACGAAAGGGGCGCGCAACACGCTGGCCCAAGCGACGTCGTCGGCCTCGTGCCACAGCGCCCGCAGCAGAGCCATAAAATCCATCACCGCTGGGGTGGTGCCAAGGCTGTCGATATCTTGACCAGAAAAGTCCAAACCCGCCGCCTTGAGCGCCGGAATAATCTGTTTTAAATGGCTGCGACTGCGAACCAGAATCGCCACCGACGACACCTTGCCGACCTCGGCATCCCGAGCCTGTAAAGCGACAAGATAATCAGCGATCTGCTTCGCCTCTGCCAGTGCTGCACCTGCCTTCCCATCCACGCCCTTGGCCAACACCTGGGGATGAATTTTCACCAAGCCTGTATTGCTACGCTGGGGCAGGGCCGCTTCGTAGTGACGGCCACGGTCGGTAAACAAAATTTTAAAGGCGTCGTTCACCCAGTTAACCAAATCGGGTGAGGAGCGGAAATTGGCCTTAAGCTGCAAAGGCACAAGGGTTTTTCCGGCAAAGCTACCACGCTGCATAAGTTCGTCAAACAAACTCACCAAACTGCCCCGAAATGCGTAGATAGATTGCTGTAAATCGCCACAGAAAAACACACTGCGGCCGTCGCGTTCTTCCCAGCCCTGACATAGGGCCTCAAGTAATTCGATTTGGCTCACCGAGGTGTCTTGCATCTCGTCCACCAATATATGGCGAACACGATCTTCTACTAATAGCGCATCGCCAATGGCTTCGCCGTGTTCAATAGCACCTTCGCTGCTTAACGCAATAATCGCGCGCTGGGCGATCTCGCCAAAATCGACACCGCCCTTGCGCTCAAAACTAAGCCGCAAATGCGCCAGTAAATACGCAAGGGCAAGACGGAAATGACCAACCAATTCCCGGCTGCTATCAGGGAAATACGGTGGCGGCAAATTGGCGATACAAGCGAGGTGGTCTGATACCTGCGCAAACTGATCAATGTCTTCTAGGTTTTTAAGCCAAGCCTTGGCCTCGGCGGTGCCCGGCTGACCGGCTTTGAGTCCGGCGTAGTTTAAAGAGCGGGGTTTATACAGCTCACCCTTGCCGCTGAGCATGGTGCTCGCCAAGGTTTGAATTAACTCAAAATCATCCAGCCCCAAATCATCGGCTGAGCGCAGATCTCCCGCCCAGGCATGGGCTTCATTGCCGCCAGAAGATTCAATAAAACCGCGAATTAATTGATCGATGTTTAAGCCCTGCAATGCCTCCCAGGCGGGCTCAAATTGACTGGCGACTTCCTCGGCAAGCGCCTGCTCCATTTCATCAATATCGCCACTCAGCACGTCCTTTAACCACTGATCGCGCTTAGACAGCAGCGCGGCAAGCAAGGGCAACAGGGTTTCTATACGGTTGCTGCCGTAGGCCAATAGACTCTGCAGGGCCTCGGCCAAGGCTGGCGGGCAATTGGCGGCGTCCATTTGCCTAAACAGGCTGAGTATTGTCTCGCGGTAAAGAGCATCGGCATCACTAAGCGGCGCGGCGGCGCCCAAACCTGACAGCAAGGGCAGGCGGCGGACTAGGCTGCCGCAAAAACTGTCGAAGGTGGTTATGCGCAGGCGGGCGCTGTTCTCTAGCAGGGACCAATGTTGGGCAGCGTCGTGGGCCAATACCTGATTCACGGCATCCCGAATATCTTCTTCAAAGCCTGAGCTAGGCGACTCGCTATTATCACCGCTCTGGGCCTTGGCGCCAGCTTGCAGGGCATGGATAACCCGCTCTTTAATTTCGCCTGCCGCTTTATTCGTAAAGGTAATGGCGACCACTTTTTCTGGCTGGTCAACGGTGAGCAGGCAGCGCAAATAGCGCAGCAGCAACACGCCGGTTTTACCGGAGCCAGCAGGAGCGCGTACCAATACTGAGTGGCTGGGGTCAACGGCAAGCTCGCGCTGATCTTGGTCTGGCGGACGCGGAAAATTGCTCATTCGGCATCCTCCTGTTCAAGGCTATCGCGCAGCAGGGGCAGTAAAAACTGACTAAAACTGCGGCCGTAATTCTGGCTGTAATCATGCTGAATATTGCCCGCCAAAATGCCTTCGGCCATGCCTTGCAGTGCGGTTGACCAGGCATCGAGTTCCGCCTGCCATTTATCGGGGCTGTCGACGTCATTGTCTTTGTCTGGGCGTTTTGCAATCACGCTATTGGCCCAATTGCTGCGCATATGAATGGCTAAGTCCTCTGGGCTTTTAAGCTGGGCGAGCATGACGCCGTCGATATGCAGTGAGTCCTTAGCTTCATCTCCCGACTGCACCAAAGCATAGATCGGCAACTGGGGTTCGGTCAGGCTATCGACATTAAGTGAGCGACCATTAATGCTGCCGGTTTTATAGTCGATTACCAGATGCTTGCCGCCAATATTATCAATGCGGTCCATGCGCAAGCGCAGGGGAATACCTGCTAATTTGGTTTCAATTAATTGCTCAACCGCGATCACTTCAAAATCTTGCAGGCGCTGTTTTTCTTTTTCTTCTAACCAGCTGCACACCAAGCGAATCACGCGCTCTTTTTCAATATTTAATAAGGATTCGCCAAACCGGGCAACGCTAAACTCTGGGCCTGCTAATGCCTGCTCACAGCAGCTGCGCACGGCGGCCTCTAGCTGCACGCTATTTAGAGCATCGAGAGCCGCCTTGTTTTTTAACCGCTCCCAAACATGCTGCATAGTGTCGTGAACCAAAATGCCCTGCACCCGATGGTCTAAACCTTCGGCGGGCTGGGGGAACTCGCGCAGATTTAAGCGGTATTTTAAAAAGGCGAAAAATGGGCTGCTGGCGTACTCCTTAAACAAGCCGGTGCCGCCGCGAATACTGTCGCGCTGGGCGGGATCAATCGCCCGCACATCATCACTGGCAGGTGTCGTCACTTGGCCGCTGGCTTGGTAGCGATTGCCAATCTCGCGCTGCTCATCCTCCTGCCACTGAGGCAGCAGTGAGCAGGGGCCTTGGGGACTGCCAACCTCGCTCTCGCGGCAGTGGCTGATTTTTACCAGCGGCGCCGAGGCTAATAAGCTGTTGAGCAAGGCGCGGTCGCGCTGCAAACACAGGCTGGGATCGCTGTCTTCTAGCCCCGCTCGCTGCTGTAATTCCAGTGGCAAAAATGGCGAGGGTTCAACGCGGCGCGGCAGAGCGCCGTCATCAAGGCCCATAACCCACACGGCGTCAAAGCGTAGGCCGAGGGCATCGTCGTATTGCATAATTCGCACTGGGCAAGCCCAGTCGCGACTGACTGAAAAGCGTTTGGTACTGAGAATATGTTGCAGCCAAGACAGGGCGCTGTCGTGGCTCACCGGCCCCAGTTGCCGGTCGAGGGCGCGAAACACATCCATGGCCTGACTAAAACCACGGCGGCATTGTTCCACCACGGGGTCGTCATCATCGGCATTGGGCCAGCCCGCGCTGAGCAGCAACTGATCAAAAAATCGCACCCACTCCGAAGGCAATTGCGCGCTCGGCATGGTCTTGAGCATTGCGGCTAAATCGTGAAGAAAATCACTGACCTGCGGCTCGTCTTGTTCGATCTTCTTTGCCAAGGCCAGCGCGCTTTTGAGGGTGGTCTCCGGACCGAGGCGATCTCGCCAGCGCAAATCCAGCCGCGCCCGCACGCTGCGCGCCGCTGGCCAACCGCGCACAAAGCGCGAGCGCAGCACGCGGCTAAATTGCTCTAGTGGCAATGCCTTAGACGCGAGTGAGATCAGATCCCACGCTGATTTAACCAGCGGGTAAGACAAGAGTGTTTCGCTGCCATCAAACAACCAAGGTTCACGGGTCTGAGTATCTGCTGCCGGAAATAGGCCACTGGGATAAAGCTGACGTTGCAACACCGCCTGCAATACCGGCTGGTATTGATTTATATCTGGCACCAATACGGCGAGCAATTTATTGGCGTGTTCGCCCTCGGCGCTCAGGTAATCTCCCAACCACGCGGTGAGCGCTTCGCACTCTTGCTCTAATTGCGCAGCAGATTGAAAAAGCGGGGTAGCGCTAAAGCCGTCGATTGTCAGTTGTTTAATCGACAGTACTTCAGCGCACTGCTCAATAAAATGCCGTGGCGCTGGGCTAAGGCTTAACTCCGTGCTCAGTATTAGTTGATCGGGCAGATCTAAACTGCCCTCGGCCAACATAGGCAATAAAGCCCCTGGTAATTGCTGGGCACTCAGCGCCTGCTGCTCATCTAATATGGCCTGCAGCGCTTGCTGCCAGTGATGAAAAGCTTGGTACTCTTGGGAAAATAAATAATACTCGCGGTCGCCGCTCAAACGGTACTGGGCGTGGAGCTGAAAAGCATCTACAAACTGGCGAGCAATCGCCATGCTATTTAGACAGTTGTCAGGGAAGTAATCGCTGGATTCAATAATGTCTCTGGCCAAAGCCAGTAATTGAATAGGGCGCAGCACTTGCTTAGCCGGAAAACTGGCATCCCATAACTCGGCAAACCACTGATCCAAAGGCATCACCGTAATGGTTTCGATAAATGCCTGATCGTGACTGCCGCGCAACTGGGCAATGCGCTCGCGGCATTGGCGAGCGCTGGCATCGCTGGGCATTAGCACCACACTGCGGCCGTTAAACGTCAGTAATTCCGCTAAATTAAGCTGTTCCAAAAGCGCGTCCCTTCTTATTAGCGTGTAGTAATCTTAGCCGCTAATGATAACTCACTCGCCTCTCGAAAACCTGAGCAACGTTAAGTCAATGCCCTAACTGAGACTGGAAGTCGCCATCTTGCGCAAATGACCGTCGCCACTAAAAGCAATGCCAATACAGCCGAGGAGGCAACTGTGCCAAAATCCACGCCACCTTAATCTAGGGGTTTAGTCATTAAATCACCCACGGCGGTAGCTAAGGTGTTTGAACAGAGAATCGAAAACCTAGCGTGCGACCCACATCATCAGGCATGCTCACGCCTGCGGTACTCGTGTTTTAAATTAGCGATCAATAAAAAGTGAGATGGAAACGTCGCGCATCCAGCGGCATCTGCTGAGACACAAAAAATGGCGTAATCAAAATCAAGGAGCTACTGCCATAGCGGATACTGAGGGCCTTCGCCATTAAATGGCCAGCCGTTTCCCCCAGCGTTGTTGCGCAGATTTAGCGATATGACATAGTGATAATTTTTTACTTATATAGCAGCCTTTGTTTGCTAAATTCATTTTTAACTGCTATTTATTGAGCACGTCGATATTCACTAAGCTCAGTATTATCAGTGCTTTTGTCGGCACTTCACTATGTCACACACAATAATAAAATCGTATTAATTTGGCAAGGAGCGCCCAAATGTCCATATTATCCCGTGCCGCCAGCCCGCTCGTCTTAGCGTATCGCTACCGCAAGTTGCTGTTTATTTTCATCTTAATACTCGGTTTAATCATGGCCCTAGCGCTCGCTGCGGGCAAAACCTACCAACACTGGGATCAAGATCCGGATCGCGGCGCCATCGCAATCGCCAACGGCGCTTTTGGCGAGAGTTATAGCACCCCAGTTTACACTGGCGATCAAGGCTGGGATGCCGCCGACAGCCTGTGGTTTTACAATACCACTCAAGGCTCTGACCTCATTCCCTACGATTTCTTTTTAGTCTTAGAGCAAGAAGCCAGCGAGAAATTGTTTCGCGCCGATCTCAATATCGACAAGTTTCGCTACCTGCCGCAAAAATCGACTTTCTTCAATCCCGATGGCTTACCCGTTGGCTTTGTAAAAGACAGTTATCAAGGCCACGATTACATGGGCTTTACCTGTGCTGCCTGCCACACTGGACAAATCAATTATCAAGGCCAGGCGATTCGCATTGACGGCGGCCCAGCCATGGCAGATCTTGTCAGCTTTTTACACGCACTGGAAAAATCCATGGCGGCCACCCTCAAAGACGATGCCAAGCTCAACCGCTTTGTCGACAAGGTCTTGGCCCTAAACAATAATTACCACGAGGCCGATAAAGTCATTAGCGATCTTCGTGAGTGGATGCAAATTATTGCTTTATATAACACCGTAAACCACAGTCACATCAAATATGGCTATGCCCGACTCGACGCTTTTGGCCGGATATACAACCGCGTGTTGCAGCATATTATTAACCGCGAACAACTCGCCGAAGCCTTGGCACTAAGTACCTCAGTCACTGGCCGACCACTGCTTAACGCCAGCCAAATAAATGCCGTACTTGAAGGGGTCGGCGAAAATATATTAATAGACTCACAATTCGCTCTAGTGCTAACACGCTTAGCCTCTAGCGACGGAGACTACCCCGGACTAAGCCAGCGCGAACTATTGCGCATTCGCAATATGATTTTTAATGAACCCGATGCACCGGTTAGCTACCCCTTTCTTTGGGATATTGCGCAGTCTGACTATGTGCAATGGAATGGCTTGGCGAATAATGCCGGCGTGGGACCACTGGGCCGCAATGCTGGCGAAGTCATTGGCGTATTTGGCAAATTAGATTGGTCTTCTCATAAACCCGGTTTCAATTTCTCGTCTATCTCGGCATGGATAACCGGGCAGAGCAGGAAGAGTGAGCAAATCGATTTTAAATCGTCTATTGATTTAGTAAACCTGCAACGCCTCGAGTCGCATTTACGTGGTTTGCAATCGCCAAAATGGCCAGAGCAAATACTGGGGAAAATCGACCTTAAAAAAGCCGAGCGCGGCCGCTTTGTCTACGCTCAATACTGCCAGTCTTGCCACGAAGTCATTAAACCCGACAACTGGGATCGCGTCGTCATTGGCAAAATGATGGACATAAATTTAGTAGGCACCGATCCGGCAATGGCGGTGAATAGCGTTAACAGCTCGGGCAAATCGGGCAATTTTAACCAGACCGTACAGGCCACGGATGTCGGCAAACTCTATATTGCCGTCGATGCCCCAGTGGTACAAATACTCACGTCGGCCACCAAAGGCGTGGTCGCCACACCTGACCCAGATAAAAATTCAATTCGTCGAGTCTTAGATTGGTTCTACACTATTGCGATGTCTTTTTTCGACAACGAGATTAAAGCCACCATCAAAAGTGGTAATTACCAAGCCGACACCACAGCGCAACCGTATAACTCACTGCTAGCCTATAAGGCGCGCTCCCTTAATGGCATTTGGGCGACGGCGCCATTCTTGCACAACGGCTCGGTACCCAGCTTATACGATTTACTGCTACCGAAAAAACGGCTGTGCCCAGAACCCGTGGTGGCGGGCTGTATTGCCGACCCAGAGGAAGGAGAGTATCGACCCGATGAATTTAAAGTGGGCAGCCGAGAATTTGATCCTGTTAAAGTTGGTTTGCGCAGCAGCGGCTACGACGGTTCTAACTTTACGACCTTCAGAGTCGGGGACTTAAACGCAGGCCACGAATACGGCGCGGGGCGCACACCCCAACTGGACGGTAAAACCGTACTGCCAGCCTTAACGCCCAAGCAGCGCTGGGATCTAATCGAATATATCAAAACCTTGTAAAGGATGACGGGGACCCAACATGAATACACGCAATTATTTACCGGAGTATGACGCTGCGCCAATAGCTGAGAAATACCCCATGGTGCAGGCTTGGATGAAATCCGAGCCGCTGCCCTTTTTTAAACAACTGCGCGCCGAGCGGCCAATTTTAATTACCCCAGAGTGCGTACTCGTTGCCAAGTTCTGTGACGTGCGCGACGCCCTGCAAATGCCAAAAATATTTACTGTAGATTTGTATAAATCAAAGATGGGTGTGACCGCCGATGATCCCGGCTATTTAATGGCTCACGACGATGATGCCCTGCATTATCGCGAAAAATCCCTGATGCAGGGCATGCTCAACCGCGACGATATTCCCCGGGTTCGGCAGCTTATTGCCAGGGCCAGCAAAGACATTTTAGATGGCGCCGCAGGGAATATTGAAATTGTTAACGACTATTGCCGCACAGTGCCAACTATTCTCGTACAAGATTATTTTGGTTTAGACGGCGTTGATAAAAAGGAGCTGATTAAATGGTCGTTCTGGAATCAATATGACGCCTTTCACAATCAGCCCTTTGATTTAAATAGCCCCGAAAAACACCAACACATTATTGATGAGCACAATAAAGTATCCAGTGAGCTAGTGAGCTATATAACAAAGCTAATGGCCCGCAAACTTATCGTGGTCAAGGCTGAGCAAGCTAAAAACATTCTGCTCATTGGCTGGTATGGATTAAAAGCCCTGTTCCGCAAACTCGCTGGCCAACAACCGCCAGCAGCGAGCGACGATATTGTTAGTCGAATGCTGCGCAGTAGCTTTGCTAAGGAAGTCGACTTTTCGCTACTGCGGGTGGGTGTCAACGCAGGCGGATTATTAATTGGTGCAGTAGAAACCACCTCGCAAGCGGTGGCCCAAACCATACAGTATTTTTTGGCCCACGAGAGTTTGCTTGCCTCGGCGCAGCGGGCAGCCCAGCTAGAGGATGTTGAGGTCTTTGACAAAATGGTGTGGGAAGCGCTGCGCTTTGTGCCCATCGCGCCCTATGTATTTCGTCGCACTGCCCAAGATTACACATTGGCGAATGGCTGCGCCTGGCAAACAACCATCCCCGCCAATAGCAATGTACTGCTACTCACCCAGTCGGCCATGTTTGATGACTACGCCTATGACCAGCCAGACGACTTCCAACCCGAACGAAATTATTACCACCACTTCAACTTTGGCTTTGCCTCCCACGAATGTTTGGGCAAATACCTGGGCATGGCGATGATTCCAGAAATGGTGCGTCAGGTTTTACGCCGCACCGACCTGCGCGCCAGTTCGGTCATGGACTTTAAAGACGGCCCCTTCCCTGAGGATTATCGTTTGCAGTGGCGGGCATGAGCAACGCGGCGTTGGGCACGACTAGTCATAAAGATCGAGTCTAACGCACAAAATTCGTCGGCTTTTCTATTTCGTATAAATCATCCGAAATAGACGCTAATTTTGCCTCCAAAACGGCCTTGGCATCATTAAGGCCCCGGTTGTAAAAGTAAGCGCCGACTTCCTCCGAGAAAAAATCGATCAAAAATTCGGCTTCAAACTTACCAATATCGTGGTCTAATTCAGCGATAAAATAGCGCTGCACCTTGTCAATAATTAGCGTTTTTTCGTCGGCGGAAAACTCTATCATCGCCATTTTTAAATCTCCATTTGAAGTGCTTAAACATAAATAATTTAGTACGCAGAAAGTCGTTTACTCGCCGCACGCCCCACCCAGCGGCCACTCGCAAAGCACGCTGTTAATAAATAGCCACCTGTGGGTGCCTCCCAGTCCAACATTTCACCCACGCAGTAAGTGCCCGGCAGTTTTTTTAGCATAAAGTTTTCATCTAACTCGCTAAAACAAACCCCCCCGGCGGTACTAATAGCCTCATCTAAACTGCGGGTGCTGCACAAGGTTTGCGGCAAGGCTTTAATCAGCGCCGGTATGGCATCTATATTTGCCATCTGCGCCTTGCTGGTCAGGGTTTTGAACAGGGCTAGTTTACTGCCAGACAGCCCGCATTGTTTACGCAGTACATTGGCAAGGGAGTCCTTGGGACGACGCTTAGCAATCGCCTGTTGCAGTTTCTCTACACTGCGGTCGGGGTCCAAATCCCAATAAACCGTGCACTGGCCACGCTCCGCAATTTCGTCACGAATTGGCGCCGATACACCGTATACCGGACCACCCTCAATGCCGTAGGCCGAGATAACGGCATCGCCCTGCTGTCGCCAAAGCTGGCCATGGCAATCGGTGACGCTAATCGCCACGGTTTTAAGCGGAGCGCCAGAGTGCTCGGCGATAAAATCAGGCCGCCATGGGTATTCAAAGCCGCAATTACTTGGCCGCCAGCCAGCGCATTGAATACCCCGCTGCGCAAATAGCTCGAGCCACTTACCGGTAGAACCCAGTGCCGACCAACTGCCACCACCCAGTGCGAACACCATAACATCAGGTTTAAGACTCAGGCTTTGCTCTGGCCCTTGAATTAGGATTTCACCGTCGGCACCCCATCCCCGCCAGTGGTGACGGTGATGAATACGCACACCGCTGGCCCGCAATCTCTGCAACCAGCGGCGCAAAAGCGGGGCGGCTTTTTTTTCAACGGGAAATACGCGCCCCGAACTACCAACAAAAGTTTCTACCCCTAAATCCGCCGTCCAAGCCCTTAGAGACTCGGCATTAAAGGCGTCTAAACACGGCTGCAATAAGGGTGCGCGGTCGCCAAAGCGGGCAATAAAATTTGGCCACTCTTCATTGTGAGTCAGATTGAGACCGCCGATTCCGGCGCGCAAAAATTTTCTACCGACGGTAGGCATGCTGTCGTAAACCGCCACTGCACAACCCGCTGCGCTCAACTGCTCGGCAGCCATTAAGCCCGCTGGGCCGCCGCCGATAACGACCGCGCTTGCCTGTGCAGAGTGGGGCATAAAACAATATTTCCAAGATAAACGGCAGGGGGAAAGTCAATATTATGGGCTTATTGTAGCCCAATCACAGCGGCAGTTCAGCTCACTCTGCTGGGCCAAAATCTACTCGCTTAGTTGCACGCCAGAAAATGCGCGCCATCGATAGGCTAAAATACGCGCCACTGTTTTTCTTAAAAAGTGGGCTATCGTTAAAACTAGCATCGCGTAAATCGATATAACTCATCGCGGCACTGATTCGCCAATCGGCGTTAGCATGCCAGCGAACATTCAAAGCCACGCCGCTACTATTATGACCCGCATCGGCCTGATAGGCGGGCCGATTGAGCGTCGCAAAACGCGGTGCAACGCCGTAAAAATAATTGTGGTAGTCATCACTGCCATAGCGCGTCTGCAGGCTTGCGCCCCAAGATAGCGCCTCTGTTAGCTGTTGCTGCCAGCGCAATTCTGGATTTAATACCCAGCCTTCATAAGACATACCCGGAAAACCATCCACCGCTAGCAGGGCGCGCAAATTAAAGCGCAGCTGTAAACTTTCAATTGGGGTATCACGTAGTTTAAAGCGCAGAGACGGCCCAAATTCAAAGCTAAAGTCGAGGTCATCCATGCCTTCGCGGGCGCGATTGTCTTTGCTATTTACGGGCAAACTGCCACCAGCGGAAATATCGAGATCCCATCGGGGATGTTCAAATAATAGGCCACGCAAACCGTCCCGATTGGCTTTCAAGCGCTCACCGCGATAAATCAAATACGGGAAGGGCAGTACATAACTGCGCCCCTGATCGGCACCGGGATAGTCCGGCAGACTCAAGGCAGCCAGACCTAGGCCTAGCTCCCATTTTGGCAGCATGCCGGTATTGAGCTCTTCCGCCTGAGTAAGGGGGAACACGCTCAACGCGAGTGTCAGTAACGCAGCTTTTTTAAGCACGCCGTCAACCTCATTCACTTGGAAATGTCACAGCTTCGCAACGTTGGCCTTAAAACTCTCCGGTACTGCGCATACCGATTTACTGCTGTAGTCAAAAAATAGCATGGTATTTCTAATGCGTGCCGTTTCTAAGCCCTTGCTTAAATTGCGCAGTCTGAACAGTAAATCAAAACTTTTGGCGGTGAAATTTACTGCCGTCACGTCTATTTCTAAACGGTCGCCGTAATCGGTCTCTGAGAGGTAGGAGATTTCAGAGTGGGCCATAATCAAACCGGCCTCTTCAAATGCCGTGGCCTGCTCATAGCCCAGGGCAATGATAAAGCGCAACTGGGCCTCGATAGCGATGGAAGGAATACGATCTGCGGCGAGGTGATTGGCCACATTGACGTCTGAGTACAAGACCACGTAGTCGGTGGTGAAGAGAAAGCGCTCGGGAAGTTCTATGATTTTTCTTGGCATGGTGCTGCTCGTCATTAAATGTCTCGGTGCAGCCTGACGGCTGCGAGGGGCTTTTTCAAGCCCAAGCAGCGAAATGACGCGCTTTACTCAAGACGTCGGCGCCAACGGCGAATATACAAAACCATGCCCAAAATAAACATCAAGGCGATGCCCGCAGCAAAAAATGCTGAAATACTGTCTCGGGCAGTGCGCCCCAAACCGTCAATGAAATGCCATTTGTGCAGCACTGAAAAACTTAGGCCTTCCACCCGGTCGCTGTCCCGCACCACGGCCGCCAACGCGCCGCTGCGGGGCTCCACATAAACACTAAGGTGCTCGGCATTGTCGTAATCTAGGGCGATCACCGGCAAGCGTTTATTCACAAAGCCGTATTCACCGGCAAAAGTGGTCACGGTGCGCATTGCCACTAACGGGGAGTCCACTGGCATATAAGCCTGCGCAAGCGCTTGGGCGTGAACCGCTTCACCATCCGCGAGTAGCTCGCCTTTTGCTGCGCGTCGGTATTGCAGCTCACCCCCTGCCCAGACCCGAAAGTAATAGTCATCGTCAATATTAACGAGGTCGGCTTGAACCAAATAGGGACTTAAGCTGGACCAATCTAAACTCAACTTATTAAGCGCTGCCGCCATCGGCGGCACCTCGGCAATGCTGGGCAAAAATTGCTTTTGCCATAAATGGTATAAGCCACTGCCCGTAAAAGTGACCGCCGTTATCGCTACAGCTAAACCAAGGCCGCGATGCAGGCGCAAAAGGGAGTTTTGTCGCCAGCTGCGACCGGCTCGCCACTGCAGGTAATATTGCAGTAGGCCTGCCAGGGAGATCAGCCCACCGCCAATTAGGCAGAGGCTCATTAAGCTCAGTCGCAGCGCGGTGTTTTCAATAAATACCCACGAGTGAACATTGCGGAAAAAAGTGCTGGTCATGGCCTTGGTGTTATTTACCACTGTACCGAGGCGGTCACTGGCGGTATCCACATAAACTCGCATACCGTCGTCCCGAGCAAAGTTTACCCGCCACACCGGCAGCAATCGGTTGACGTAAACATAGTCATCGTCAAACGACGTCTGCAATTCAACTGACTGAATCGCACTTTGCTGATCGCCTAAATAATGCCGAGCAAGATGCACCGCATAATCCGGTTCACCACGGGGGATAAGCTCGCCGGTGCGGGCATCTAGCCATATAACTGCATCCGCGACAACTAAGCGGTAATACTGCTGGCCGCGCCAAGCCAGCAAGCGCGCGGCACTCGCATCGCCCGTAATCCCCGCACGCTCGCTAGCCGCAGCCACCGTAAGCAAGTCCGCAGTCGACATGGCGTCTAATTTATAAGCAAAGGCGTCGGCAACGGGTTGAATGCGCGAAATAATAGGGTGGGATAAGCCACTTAAACCCCAACCAATAATAGCCAAGCCAACGACCATGCCGACTCTTGCATGCCAGCGCAGAAGCAGTGCGATGAGTTTTGGCGTCCGCGAGCGATGCGCTTTCATCACAGCTCCACTCTAATGCCAATGGTCGCTAGGCGTGGACTGCCGGGGGTAAACGCCGGGCCATATTTGCTGGTGGTTTCCGCGTAGCGGCGATCGGTAACATTAAAAATGCGCGTATAAAAACTAAGCTGGGTATTGAACTGATACTCGGCATGGATATTCAACAGGCTGTGGCCGTCGTATTTATCGCGATCGCCGCTAATACCGTCCTTGTCATTTTTTTCATCGAGCCAGTGCTTGCCTTGGCGCAACCACTCAAACTCGATATAGCCGCCGTTTAAAACGTGAGGACGGTAGTTAAGGTGCGCATTGATAAAACTCTCCGGCGCGTCGGGCATGGTATTGCCACTGTAATTACCGCTGCGATCGACCCATTCTTCGTAACGATGTTCTGAGCGGGTATAAGCAAGGCCAATGTCGAGACGTTCACTAAGGTCTCGCTCTAAACCTAACTCGATACCCCGATGAGAAGTTTCCCCGGCATTGGCATTGCGGCGGGTGCCGGTTTGCGGGTCGGCTATGGACAAAATTTCGTCTTGCTTGCGCATGTAATACACCGCTAAATCAAAGCGACTCGCGGCATCTAAATTCCCTCGCAAACCAAACTCAATACTGTCGGCTTTAACTGGTGCCAGGGCAGTGGAGTCGGCGGTGTCACCGGCGCGAAATAGTTGGGACGCCGAGGGGATACGGAAGGCGTGCCGATACGACGTATAGCCATTGAGTGAATCTGAGAAATCGTAGACTAAGCCCAGCTTTGGACTCAAATGCTCAAAATCCAATGTTTGATCTAGCGGCCGCAAATGGGCGGGGTCTCGGGGTGCACGCGCAATATTGTCTTGGTAATCGTAGGCAATGGCGTCGTAACGCAGGCCTGCGCTGCCGCGCAGTCGCTCAGTCAGCTGACTTTCACTATGAATATAGGGCGACACCGAGAGGTAGTCGACGGTGTAGTCGTATAACCGACCCGCCTTTTGGTAGCTTAACCAATACTGGCCGGGATCATTGTCAGTGCGCTGTATATAAAATTGGGTTTGCTCACCACGGCTGCGATCAATGTCGACACCACTGATAACAAAGCTGTGTTCAGAAAGGTCTTGGCGATATTTCAGTAGCACACCGACAGAGTCGTGACCGTCTTCATTAATATGGGCATCTTGGGAATCTAGCGCTGGTGAACAACTGGGGCACCACGCTGGCGCTGGCTGAACGCGGCCGGTGTTTAAGGTCCAGGTCGCCACATAGGCGAGGGAATTGCTGCGAATAAACGGGGTAATGCTTAGACTGTGATCATCGCCACTAAATTCAAATGCCGAGGACAGCCGCAGTGCGCTGACATCCCGGTAGCCAATGGTGTTCCCTGCTCTTTCTGGCTCGCTATAATAGTCGGCCAAGCTCAGCGACGAGCCGCCAGTAGCCATCGCCACCTGACTGGCGCTTAACACCGTATTGACCTGCCACGCGGAATCGAGCTGGCGAAACCAGCCCAAGACCAATTCTTGGCGCTCGCTGTCGTTATTGTCTCGCCAGCTGCCGTTCTTACCCACTGACAGATTGACGGTATAACTGTCATTGGCGGTAATACGGGCCGCCCGCAGCTGACTGCGGTAATTATCGTGCTCACTGGCTTCGACCGTGATTGTACTGCGCTCTTCTATAGCAGGTTGACCCACGAGGCTATTAATCACCGCGCCCATGGCGTCGGAACCATACAACGCTGAACCGGGGCCTTTAATAATTTCCACACCATTGGCCAAGGCGGTATTCACCTCATAGAGGGCATTGTGGTTAAAAAATCCTGCCGAGCGAGTCGGTACACCGTTTTCCAAATAGAGATACACCGGGCTGTAAGACACCGGTTGGCGTATCGCCGCGGCCACGCCTTCGCCACCGGAGCCGAGCTGAACAATATTGACACCCGGAATCCGATTCATTAACTGACTGGCGTGGCTGGGATTGAGCGCCTCAATGGTCTCTTGGTCTAAAACGCCCACGCTCGCCGCCACATCCGCTAACTGCTGATCGTCGCGGGTTGCAGTCACTAATACGGTTTCAAGTACGGCGTGCTCCGCCCAAGCTGGCAAACTCACTGCAAAGACACTAAGCAAAATAATAGGCGAGATAGATTTAGACATGTGCACCTCAAATTTGAGCTGCACATTTTAGTCATTAATACGCCAACAACAATGCGGCATGATGTCGCAGGGGCTAAGCAGGATTTAAGATGAGCTATGGCTGCTTATCAAACTGAGGAACGCCTTCTGGGATCTGGTACCAATCTTGTTTCTGGCAGACCCAAATATGGGCCTCGGGATTAAGAATCCGCGTATCATCGAGGCTGGCGGCCTTGAGTTTTATGGTTTCTGGTTGGTCTTGATTAAAGTGATAAATTCGGTTGCCACAGTGGGGACAAAATTTAGCGTAGTTTTTATTGCCACTCTCAGCCAGACGTTCCCACTGTGCCAATTCGCCCTGAACAACAAGACTATCGGCATTAACGAGGGCGGTAATACTAAAGGCGCTGGTCGACAGTTTTTGGCAGGCTTTACAGTGACAAGCCATAATTTTTAACGGCGGCGCCAACAGCTGGTAACGAATATTTCCGCACTGGCAAGAGCCCTCAAGAGGGTATTGGATATCACTCATCATATTCTCCACGCTAACTGTCGTAGCCAAACCTTAGCTGGCTTAATGCCACAGACATGGTAACGCTAGGCTCGGTGCGAATACAGCTATTCGCACTAGATTATAGATACCCAAGAGATAGATTGACGGCCGTCGCCAAGCGAGACTGCACCTTGCGGTATACATACCGCTGAATTCAGTTCCTCGCGCAGCGACCCCTTAGTCTTTTTCTGCTAAGCGTTCAGAGTAGCGCCTTTTCTTTTTCTGGTCGTACAGAATAATATCAGCGTCGGCGAGCATTTTTTCCACCGTTGAGTGTCTATTCGCATTAAAATCGACAACGCCGTAGGAGAATGCCAACTCATAGCCCCGATTTATTCGTGTATTAAATTCACCTAAAGTTTTGGTGAAGTCCGTCATTACTGATTCAGCGGTTTGAACAGACGTATTGGTTAACAAGATGACAAACTCATCGCTGCCGATTCGGGCAAACAAATCTGAAGCCCGCAATTTATTTTTCATTTGCTCACTAAAACTGCGCAATGCGCGGTCACCCTCACGGTGACCATAGGCTTCATTTACCGCTTTGAATTTATCAATATCAATCATTACTAGTGAAGCGGGTAAATGACGGCGGGCACACATATTTAAGCCGTGCTCTGCCAGCATGAGAAAGCCGCGTCGATTACTGATGCTGGTCAATTCATCTACCGTCGTCAATTCTACCGTCGCAATCTCCGCTTCAACAATCAGTGCGAGATCACGCATTATCTCCAAATCTTCCTCTGATAAATCTCTTGGTTTTGTGTCAATTAAACACAGGGTACCGAGCACCTGTCCATCTAGCGCGCGCACCGGACAGCCTGCATAAAAACCAATATTGGGCTCACTGCTTACCAGGGGATTATCAAAAAAGCGTTTATCTTCGCGCACATCCGGCACAAGCATAATATTGTTGTCGAGAATGGTGTGGCCACAAAAGGAAATATCTCGAGGTGTCTCACGCACCGCCAAGCCCATAGCCGACTTAAACCATTGACGGTCTTCATCAATCAAGCTAATTAAAGCAATGGGCACATCAAACAAACGCCGCGCCATACGTGTAATACGATCGAAGCGCTCTTCAATTGGTGTGTTTAAAATATTCAATGCACGCAGTGTTTTTAAGCGCTCGGCTTCATTGTCCGGAGTTTCAGGAGCTATCACAAAATCACCTCGGCAGCGTACTGCATCTAATCACCTTACATTTGCCCTCGTCCTATCAACGTATCTGCAAATGTTACAGTTCTGCTTTTAAGTATAGTCGTCAATAGCGTTTTGAAGTGATGTGAAGCCGCCTTCCACTGCACCACAAATAATTCAAATTGACCCAGGCTAATATTTTGGTCGGACAAGACTCATAATCCCATACGGGCTTACCACTACCACACTTAAAAAGTTCAGCTTAAATGCCAGCGTCGGCAAACAAGCAATTGATGCCTATGGCTTTATTTTAAAAATGGAACGCCCAAGCAGGAGGCCGTTAGGGTCGCTGAGTCGTCTTTTAATTGGGTGCCGCTAAAGCCCTTTAACAGCGCTCCGCGAATAAGGTACAAGGCCGTATCCACCGCTTGCTGGTAGCTCAAGCCAGCGTCACGAATATTCGAAATACAATTGCGCTCGGCATCCGAACAGCCCCTTTTAGGTCTATAGGTAATATACATACCAAGACTGTCTGGCGAACTTAAGCCCGGGCGCTCGCCAATTAAGATCACACTTAAGCTCGCCCCTAGTGCTTCGCCAATATCATCAGCCAGCGCAACTCGGGCCTGACTCGCAATGCACAAGGGACCTAGCTGCAAGCCGAGCTCAGCCAAACCGGCAATCAGCATCGCCAATACCGGTGCGGCGTGGGCACTGACGGCGGCAGAAGATAATCCGTCACCAACAATTAAGGCCACGTCGATCGGTGCTTGGCTTGCGGCGCGCTCAGCCAAGGCCTGCCACTGTAATTCGGGCAATTGGCGCCCCAAGTCTGGCCGTTGCAAATAGTGATGGCGGTCTCCGGCCTGACTGCTGAGCTGAATAGCAGGCAGTAAGTGCTGACGGTGATTACCCGCAATATCGGCTAGGGTAGCGCTGCAGACCGCTGCCAGCGCGTCCACATTTAAACCTTGGTGGACCGCGTCTCTGGCCCGGGCGTGATCGAGTTGAAACTGCAAGTTTACCGCGGTGCTAGTAGCCACACCCACCCGCCCCAGTGCAATGCGGGCGCTGGTGTAGCCGCGCAGCGGCTGCCAGCTATCGATTGTACTATTGGCCATGGCCAGCCTCCGTAAAGTTAAGTGCTTTCGCAAACACCGGAGGTAGGCACTGCCCACTCAGCAAATTGCCTTTGGCATCCATAATCTCGGTTTTTTGCAACCACTGCAAAAACTCCGGTGCTGGCGGCAGCGATAATAGCCGCCGAATCGCGAGAGCATCATGAAACGAGGTACTTTGGTAGTTCAGCATAATATCGTCGCCGCCGGGGACACCCATGATAAAACTGCCTCCCGCGAGGGCGAACTGGGTCAGCAAGGTGTCTAGGTCATCTTGATCTGCCTCTGCGTGATTGGTGTAGCAAATATCACAGCCCATCGGCAAACCGAGCAACTTACCGCAAAAATGGTCTTCTAAGCCGGCGCGAATTATCTGCTTACCGTTGTATAAATACTCAGGCCCAATAAAGCCGACCACGGTATTCACCAAAAGCGGCGAAAATTGTCGCGCCAGTCCATATGCACGGGTTTCAATTGTCTGTTGGTCGACGCCGTGATGGGCATTAGCCGACAGGGCGCTGCCCTGCCCGGTTTCAAAATACATCACATTATTGCCAACCGTGCCGCGCCCAAGTGACTGTGCCGCGTCATGCGCCTCATTGAGCATCGCAACATTAATGCCAAAGCTGCTGTTGGCCGCTTCACTGCCTGCAATCGACTGAAAGACCAAATCTACCGGTGCACCTTGGTTTATTAGCGCCAGCGTCGTACTGACATGGGTTAACACACAGGATTGGGTGGGAATCTCAAAGCGTTGAATAAACTCATCTAACAAGCCCAATAGTCGGCCAACCGTCTGGGTATTGTCAGATGCGGGGTTAATGCCAATCACCGCGTCGCCACTGGCATAAAGCAGGCCGTCGATCAGACTAGCGGCAATCCCCGCCGCATTGTCGCTTGGGTGATTTGGCTGCAAGCGCGTAGAAAAGTGACCGCGCAAGCCGATGGTATTGCGAAAGTGAGTGATCACTTCGCACTTTTTGGCCACAACAATGAGATCTTGCACCCGCATCAATTTGCTAACGGCCGCGACCATTTCCGGCATTAAGCCTGGCGCGAGGGCCGTTAACGCAGCCGTGTCGGCAGCATCTGACAATAGCCAGTCGCGAAAGCCGCCAACCGTTAAATGCGCTACCGGGGCAAAGGCCGCAAGATCGTGACCGTCAACAATGAGCCGAGTAATTTCATCGCTTTCATAAGGTATAACCAGCTCATTCAGAAAATGCCGCAAGGGCAGATCTGCCAAGACCCATTGTGCGGCCACGCGCTCTTCATGGCTAGCGGCGGCGATACCCGCCAAATAATCCCCCGAGCGGGCTGGGCTCGCCTTGGCCAGCAGCGTTTTTAAATCAGCAAAATGATAGCTGTGCCGACCCAATTGAATCGTGAAGCTCATACTGTACCTGCACTGGGAGAGGACTCCCTTATCCTACCCCGACCGCGACACGATTACATTCAAACCCCACGCTTCATCTATTTATAAGCGTTAGCCTTGCTTGAGCGGCGGCCCACTAAACTCTGCCTCAATAATAACCTCTAGGTCATCGCCCACGCCCATGGTCGAACCCGGCGCCGGAATGCCTATTGAAATACCAAAATCAGATCGCTTAAACATGCCCCGCGCAGAAAAGCCGATCCGGCCATGTGGGTCGAGGGGATGGCCGGCGTAACCACCATTAAATGTCGCGTCGAGCACAACCGGTTTGGTGACCCCATGAAGAGTGAGGTCACCCGTGATCCGCAGCGCACGCGCACCACCGGTTTCAACACCTGTCGAGCGAAAGCTAATCTGCGGATACTGAGCGGTATCCAGCCATTGCGGGCCCAGCAAGGTGTCGAGAAAGCCCTCGGGCGGTGATGGCAGTACAAGAGAGCGCGGATCAATGGTGGCATTCACCCTCATTGCCGTCGGCGTCGCCGGATCAAAATAAAGCTCCGCCGTGAACTCTGCAAACCGTGCGGTGTACACCGAAAAGCCCAAATGGCTAACGCGAAATGACAGGTCCGCATGGGAGGGGTCGAGCGTATAAGCCCCTGTAGGTGCTTCTGTGGTAAAGGCCTTCGCCGGGGTTTGATCCTGATTGGCCACAGGCAGGCATGCGGCAAGCAATATCGCTACCGCAAGTGAACAGAAATAGACCCAATTGTTTCGCTTCATTACGCAACTCCACTGCCATTTATCAACTATTTATAGGACGACGACGCTAATCCTATTTACATATCTACCATCGTTTTAAAGCCGCCGTAGATCATACGCTTGCCGTCAAAAGGCGTATTTTCGGCGCACATCAGCTCGGCAATGCGCGGATCTGTCATTACGGCGGCATTGATACGGTCGCGCTCTTGTCGAGATGCGAAAACAATCCACGAGAACACGACAACTTCATCTGCCGCTAATTTGACACTTTGCGGAAAAGAAGTGTGAACCCCAGTCTTTACATCATCTGCCACACACTCCATATAAGCCAAGGCCCCGTGCTCCTTCCAGACCTCGCCAGCTATTTTGGCCACTGCCCAGTAAGCCGCGAGATTTTTCTCAGGTACGGGTAATACAAAGCCGTCGACGTACGTCATTATTTACTCTCCTCGATCATATTGATTCACGCTCCTAAATATCACTAATCTGCCTGCAACTCCCGCACGGGGCGCACTTCTATCGAGCCGATCCGCGCGGGGGGAATCTTGGCCGCTTTAGTTAGCGCTTCATTTAAATCCCTGGCTTCGAGCAAGTAGAAACCAGCCAACTGCTCTTTGGTTTCAGCAAAGGGCCCATCGGTAATCGCCACCTTTCCGCTTCGCAGACGCAGGGTGGTGGCGGTGCTTACCGGCTGCAGTGCGTGACCGGCAATAAAGTGACCGCTTTCGATTAACGCGTCTCGACAGACAATACATTCGGCATCGTCCATTTCTGCCATTTTGGCTTCTTCGCCATAGACCAAACACAGGTATTTCATAATAACTCCCTCTACTTTCGCTGTTCGCTTTCGCATATCAGCTTAGTCGTCTGAGACGACAGCAATTTGACAGGCACCGCTAATTATTTCTGTAACTCGGCCAAGCTTATTCTTAAGCAAGCACCTACTACCACCGCAGGCCTTTAAATTTTGGTAATAGAAGATTCCTTGAGGGCGTGACAAAGGCTCTGCAACAATGTGTTCATGCGTTACAATAGCCACAACTAAAGGCGGTTAAAGATAAAAACTCATGCTGAATTTTCTCCCCCACTGGCTGCGCGGCAGCCTGACGCTATTTTTAATTATTTGCTCCACGCTAACACTAGTCCCATTTTTGTTACTGGTGGCGATACTTAAATTAGTCATTCCGATCACAGCATGGCGGCGCTGGTGTACCGTGGCATCGATTGAAATCGCCAATTTATGGGTGGGTTTCAATAATGTATTGCTCCACGTCATCAATGATATCCATTGGGATATTGAAGGCGCAGAGGACTTAAGCCTCGACGATTGGTATTTTGTCACCTGCAACCATCAGTCTTGGGCCGATATTTTAGTCGCCCAAAAAGTGCTTTTCCGCAAAATACCCATGCTCAAGTTTTTCCTTAAACAGCAATTGATTTGGGTACCTGTGATCGGCATTGCCTGGTGGGCATTAGACTTTCCCTTTATGAAGCGCTATTCCGCAGCCGAGATTGCCAAGAACCCCAGCTTAAAAGGCAAGGACCTGAAAACAACGCGCAAGGCCTGCGAAAAATTTAAATATACGCCTGTCACCGTGTTCAATTTTTTAGAGGGCACTCGCTTCACGCCAGCCAAACATCAGCTGCAGCAGTCGCCTTATCAGCACCTGCTAAAACCCAAAGCCGGCGGTGCAGCCTTTGTTTTAGGCGCAATGGGTGAGCAATTACACACTATGCTCAACCTCACTATTTACTACCCCTGCGATGATCGCAGCTTTTGGCATTTTCTGTCCGGCCGTGTGAAGAAGGTTGTGGTGCGTATTGAAAAGCAGACCATTGCGCCACGCTTTCTAAGTCGCGACTATTTGAGCGATGAGCAATTTCGCGGGGAGTTTCAACAGTGGGTATCGGAATTGTGGGCCGACAAAGACCGCCTACTTAAAGGCCTTCATAAGGACTTTAACGGCAGCGATTCAGGCGCTCTCTAATTCGGCTACCCGCCCCGCCAAAAAGCGGCGGGCAGTGGTTTGCTCAACAAGACGGAGTGCCTGTTTATAGGCCGCCAATGCGGCATCTCGCTCGCCTAATTGTCGGAGAAAATCGGCTCGGGCCGCGTGGAGTAAATGATAACTGTGCAACTCGCCGCTGCGCAAAATGCCGTCCACATGTAACAAACCCACCGCTGGGCCATCGCGCATTCCCAAAGCCACCGCCCGGTTCAAAGCAATGATGGGGCTCGGGCTTAGCCCCATAAGCACATCATACAAGCCTACAATTTCAGCCCAGTCAGTTGCCGCCGCATTGGGTGACTCGGCATGAACGGCCGCAATAGCGGCTTGAATGGTATAAACGCCGACGGGGCCGCGCAGTAAAGCCCCACGAACCAAGCTGGCACCTCGGCGAATATCGTCCTGTTTCCACAAACTCCGATCTTGGTCTGGCAATAAAATTAATTCACCGTCTTCACTGCAACGCGCGTCGCGACGTGACTCCTGCAATAACATGAGAGCTAGTAAGCCCATTGTTTCTGCATGAGGCTGCAATTGCAGCAATAGCTCCGTCAATCGCATAGCCTCTACCGCCAAATCCATTCGCCCGAGGCTGTCCCCAGCCGAAGCGGAATAACCTTCGTTATACAATAAGTACAGCACCTGCAGCACCCCGTTTAAACGCCCATGTAATTCCTTTGCACCGGGAACTTGATGGGAATATGGGCCGCCCGAATTTTGGCTTTGGCGCGCACAATGCGTTGGGCAATAGTGCTCGGCTTGCAAAGGAAAGCACTGGCGATTTCCTCGGTGGTCAGACCACACACTTCGCGCAGAGTGAGGGCAACCCGACTATCTTCCGATAAAGCAGGGTGGCAGCAGGTAAAGATTAAACGCAAGCGGTCATCGCCAATTTCGTCATCAGCGAGGCCTGCATAGTCTGGGGTAGTTGCTTCGATACTGTCGGCAATATCGTCTAAACCCTTTATAAAACGGGACTGGCGACGCAGTGCATCGATAGCTTTGAACCGACCCGCCGAGACTAACCACGCGCGGGGGTTAGCGGGAACACCATCACTGGGCCACTGTTTAAGGGCCGCAATAAACGCTTCTTGAAGGGCTTCTTCAGCTAATTGAAAATCCCCCAGCAAGCGCAGCAGGGTCGCAAACACCCGCCGAGATTCTTGCCGATACAAGTCTTCTATAGCCGTCTTTTGGGGCGTTGAACTCATCCTTGTCGACACCGTTTAAAGTAGGGAACAACGACGCTACGTTGATTTGGCTGGGCACTATGTAAATTAAATCGTGTTTCTAGGTGGGGTTCAAGCGCTTAAATTCTATTGTGCAAAATCAATAGTTGATGATGTTAAGGCGGGGCAAACGTCTGCAAATCAAAGCGGGGCGCTTACGCGCCACCGCCCGATAAAGTCAAAGCTTAGCGAAAGGGTCTGGTCTTGAACTGACTTTCGACTTTTTAGCTTGGCGCTTTTCCTTTTGCGACAAGGCCGGCTTTTTCTTAGTTTCCTTATTACTCTTTTGCTCTTTACTCATTGTAATGCTCCTTTACACGGTGATGTTACTTCCCCGGTCGCGGGGTCATGCCTTTTAGGAACTTGAACAAATCACTGTCGGTAGACAGCACCAAGGTGGTCTTCTTATCAACAAGTGATGAGTAGGCCGCCATGGTTCGAGTAAATTCATAAAACTCTACCGACTGCGAGCTTTGATTATAGGCGCTTGCGTAAATTTCGGTAGCTTTAGCGTCGGCAAGACCGCGAATTTCTTCTACTTCGCGGTAGGCCTCAGACTGAATCTTGTTTAACTCGCGAACGCGGTTACCACGGATCCGTGCAGCTTCGCCGTTACCCTCAGATAAAAAACGCTCGGCAATCTGGCGGCGCTCACTGATCATACGATCATAGATTTTAGGTCGTACACTGGCGTTGTAATTAATGCGCTTAAATCGAATATCGAGCAGCTCAATACCAAAGACACCCACCTTCTCCGCGGCCTCGGTAAAGATCTCTTGTTCCACCATCTGTCGACCTTTTTCAATCGGCACCAATGCGCCCATATTTAAGCCTTGAGAAGAGGACGCCAGTGCTGCATCGCGCAAGGGGATACGGTCTTTAGTAGTACGAATAATTTCAATTAGTTCGTGCTTGGCTACAGCATTGCGGGTTTCACTGCCCAGAATATCGTCTAAGCGCGACTGAGCACTGCGTTCATCGCGCAGTCGCAAAAAGTATTGCAACGGGTCGACAATACGCCAGCGTGCAAATAAATCAACGGAGATATACAGCTTATCTTTGGTCGGCATGTCCGATGGCGTACCGTCCCATTCCAAGACCCGTTTATCGATGGGATTAACTTCTTGAATAAAAGGCACTTTAAACTTTAGGCCGGCCTCGGTAACTGGCTCGCCAACTGGCTTACCAAACTGAGTGATAATGACCTGTTCGACTTCATCAACCGTGTAGGCCGAACTCATCAAGACAAACAATCCGCCAAACAATAAGATCATGGCGGCAATCGATTTTGTGTTTTTCATTTTTTGCTGCCCTTTTGTTCGCCAATGTTTAACAGCGGTAACAAGCCACTCATATCGTCATCGACCAAAATTTTGTTTTGAATATTGGGCATAATCTCCTGCATGGTTTCTATGTAAATTCGGCGCCGAGTAACTTCCGGGGCTTTACGGTATTCGGTAAACAATGCGTTAAAGCGAGCAACATCACCCTCAGCCTCATTAATACGCTTTAAACGATAACCATCGGCCTCGCGAATGCGCTGGTCTTTCTCACCTTCGGCCAGCGGAATAACTTTATTGTATTCGCGGCGCGCTTCGTTAATGAGCTTTTCTTTTTCCTGCTGAGCTTGGTTTACCTCGTTAAAGGATTCCTGCACAGGGCGAGGTGGATTGATGTTTTTGAGCTGCACCTGATCAATATTGATGCCCATTTCATATTTGCTGGACAACTCTTGCATTTTTAGCAGGGCTTCAATTTCAATTTCCTGACGACCAATGGTAATAACTTCGTCTACTGTACGGTCACCCACCACCTCCCGCATTACGGACTCTGACACATAGCGCAGCGTTTCTGCCGGTTCGCGTACAGCGAATAAGAATTTTACCGGATCAGAAATTCGGTACTGCACCACCCACTCGACTAATGCTGCGTTTAAATCGCCGGTCACCATTTGAGTTTCCAGATTGCCGTCGCGACTACCTTGATACGCATCTCTGGCGCCCGGTGTCGAGAAACCAAACTCCTGCTTGAGCTGGCGCTTTACTGGCACTACGGTCGATTTATCAATGCCCAATGGCAATTTGAAGTGCAGACCGGGGGGAACTTCCTTTAGATACATCCCAAAACGCTGAACTACCGCCACTGAATCGCTCGGCACGGTATAATAAGCGGACCACAGGCTAAGACCCGCAGCAAACAATAAAATCATAGGCAGCGCGCGCCGCAAACCTGGGCCACCGCCGTTACCGCCGCCACCTCCCGAAAATTTGTCTTTTAAGTTTTTTATGCCCTTATTAATAATCGCGTCTAAATCTGGGGGCGACTGTTGGCCAGAGCCCCAGGGGTCTTTGGCACCGTTATTGTTCTGAGCAGACATTGAATCAGCCTTTAATTAGAGTTCAGCATATCTATTAATGGGGCTACGGAGCAGAGATTGCAAGCCGCGCGGCCAGGTATTGCAGTAAAGATACGATATACACCATGAAATCGTCGGCTCCTACGCGCTAGGATTTTATCGCCTCGCCCATTACAATCAGCGTACTGCGCCCCACCTTATTTTCCCAAACCAAACAGGATTCTGATGGCCGACCTCGCCCTCTATCAGTATGTACTGATCGGCATTATTTTTATTTGGAGCGGCTTTGTGCGCTCTGGGCTAGGCTTTGGCGGCGCGGTATTAAGCCTACCGTTCCTACTACTTGTACATAATCAGGCCTTGGTTTTTCTGCCCTTGATTTCGGTGCAATTGCTCATTTTTTCATCGATTACCTTGATCTTAAATAATCGCAGCAGCCAAGCGATTGGCCGCAGGCATGCCAGCACCGTGAATTGGCCCTATTTGCGTTATATGCTCGGCATTATGATTGTGCCCAAGCTATTAGGCGTGTTTGGCTTAATCACTTCACCAGCCGACACCCTTAGCATTATTATTTTTTCCATCGTTTCGGTTTATGCCATCTCCTATATCGCCAACAAGCCTTTTAAAAGTAATAGCAAATTTATTGATGCCTTATTTTTAATTGTCGGCGGCTATATTAGCGGCACCTCATTGATTGGCGCGCCATTAATTATTGCGGTTGCCGCGCAACACATTGCCCGAGAGCAATTGCGCGACACCTTATTTGCGCTGTGGTTTATTTTTGTTGGTATTAAGCTAGGCGCGTTTATCTACGCGGGAATTGATTTACAGCTAATTCATCATCTCTGGCTACTACCCTGCGCGGCCATTGGCCATGTCATTGGTCTGCGCTTTCACCAGCATATGCTCAAGGCGGAAACGCCGTTGTTCTTTCGCTTTTTAGGTCTCACGCTACTCGTCATTAGCCTATTGGGTTTGTGGAAAGCCTTAAGCTAAACTTTTACTGATAGCGCCGCCCCTGATGCGCTAGCCAGCCATGGGCATGGCGGCCAGCGGGATCACGATGCGTCCAGTGCACCACGCCACCGCGCTGGTTCCACTCGTATTCACCGTAAAAGCCGACACTATCACCCACCTGCAAACCGGCAATACGCGGCGCGAGATCAATATTGTGGGCAACTAATAAGGTCTGCCCAGAGCTAAGACGGAGAATAAATCTTTGATGGCGACTGCCTTTATTATCATCGGCGAGGATTTTTTCAACTCGGCCCTGACCTTGCACCTGAATATCGCTACGTTTATTTTTGTAAGCCTCACCAAGGATTTGATCAGCCTCGGCAATCTGAACGGCGCTCGACGATAAAAAGTCCGTCATTCTTTCCGGGCTATTGGCACGACAGCTGTAGCTTACTGCGATTATCACGATAGTAACGACTAAGATAATTGCTTTCACGACAATGCCATCCTTCACCACATAGAATTTACTGGGCAATACTATGGCGCGTGGCGATGCCATAGACAAGCTCCAGTAGCAATGTAAGGGATATCAGCAGAAATGCCCGGTGGAGGGAATGTGGTAAGCCGACGCTAATATTGCCGGATTTTTTACAGTAGGCGTGAAGTTTATTCACGCCTATAAATACCCAATCGTATTACAGCGGAATTAAGGCCAAAAAATCGACCGGCAGGGCGCCAATATCTGGAAGCCCGCCGTCAATAATTGGCGCCAGTGGAGCGACGGGAATTAGCGTAAGTCCCGGTAAACCGCCACCTAAAAGCAAGCTCGGATTAGCCGGTATACCAGACAAGCCACCACCAGCTATTACGGAAAATGGGTTAATTGGCAGAGAATTATAATCTGCAAGACCGCCCACTTGCGCTACTGTTGAATTCAAGGGCAAACCCGTATTCGCGAGCACATCTGTTCCCGTCTGCAGCGGCACTAACGCCAGCAAGCTAAGTAGGTCTGCTGGGGTAACCGGCAAATTGCCAATACTAAGTAAATTAGTGCCGCTACCCATTAGCGCAGATGGATCTAAAGGCAATGCATCTAAGCCGGGAAGACCGCCACCACCAACGCCATCCAAAAGACCAAGGACGGGTGCCAACGGTTCGGCGACGCTTAAGCTTGATAACGATGTCAGCATGACGGCTGCGGCAAGTTTCTTTGTGCTATTCATAGTCATTAGGTACTCCACATAGTGTTACGCAATAAAGTTATTGTTCTGATGAGCTACTCAAGTTGTGATATTCAAGACCGTTATTGACACGGCAGTGACTTAGGCAGAACTGAATAGACCCAGATAATATATTCTATGGCTAACTGTAAGTGTGCGAAGTATCTCAAAATCGAAGCGCAGCCACCCCTCTATTACACACTTTCTAGCGGAATGCTCCTTACGTAGGCATGTGTTTACGCCAACATCAGCACGAGATATTTAGCGATAAGACCGTTGAGGAGAGTAGCCCTGACTCACTAACATCCATCGCGCTACAGACTAGGCAAGCGCAGTAATGGAAGGAGCGGAAAGAGATTGCAAACCTCATACACCGCTAATCATTAGGGGTATAAGGTGCAGAGTGTGAATGATGCGCAGCGTATTACCGCTGCCAAGATTGCCGATGCACGCTAAGTGGCGGCTTTAGCTTTTACACTATTACTCAACCACTGGGCAACAGGGTAGGTGGCGATACCCGCAGCAATACCAGGCAAGCCTTCGTAAACCATATTATGCAGATCGAAGTAACGCCACAGTAATGCCGTGGAAATACCAACCGCACTGACGGCGATAAGCGTACCCTCATTGGGGCGACGACCACTTATCAGAATTGCTAACACTGGAACAAAGGCGCTTGCTAATCCAGACCACGCCATGACCACCATACCAAATACCGTTTGGGCGCTGAGCAAAGCCCAGCCCAACGCAAATAGCGTCACACCAAAAGTGGCCAATTTGATCAACAACGGCCGCTCAATACTTTTTGGTGAAAGGTCGTGGGTGAGGGCAGCGGATGCGCTCAAGATTAGCGAGTCTGCTGTAGACAACGTTGCGGCGAATATCCCCGCTAATATCAGCCCAACCATAACCGGTGACAATAGCTGCAAGGCCATAGTCGGCAGTGCCAACTCGGCGTCAAAACTGCCAATTTCTGGTAAATATAAGCGCGACAACAAACCAACCGCGGTGGCCATCAAGTAGAAGGCGACAAACCACAGATAATACCAAACCCGTGCGCGCGTCATGTCACCGGTATTGGCCAAGGTCATAAAGCGCACCATAACATGGGGCTGACCCGCCACCGAGAAGCCGGCAAACAGCCAACCCAAGGCGAATAGTATGGCCCCCGCCGCACCGGGAAAGGCGAGGTCTTCGGGAAACCAGTTCATATAATTTGGTATTTGATAAAGCGCGTCAACGGTGGCAACTGGGCCGCCTAAGGCCGCGACAGCAACCCAGAGCAAGACACCCATCGCGGTGATCATCACGACCGATTGGGCGGCGTCGGTCCAAATAGAGGCGCGAATACCACCCGCTAAGCAGTAGGCTGCGACCAATACCGAGCCTACTACAGCACCGGCCCAGCGCGGCCAATCAAACAGGGCTTGCAAGGCTTTACCACCGGCCAGCAGTTGCGCAGCAGCGTAGGCGAGCAATAGCACTAAAGATAAAAGCGCGGCGAGCTTTTGGTAACGGCCCATGTTTGTGCCGGTCCAATTACTGAGTACGCCAATATAGCTGAGCTGGCCGCTACTCTCAGTGGTCGCCCGCAGCTTTCGGTGTACTAAATGGGAGGCAATAAAGTCGCCAGCGATCCAGCCCGCCATGACCCAAAATGCCGACAAGCCCACCGTGTAGGTATAGCCAATAACACCAATAAACATATAACCACTATTATTAGTGGCAACCGCAGACAAGCCTACCAACCAAGGCTGTACCGAATTACTGGCCAAATAATAATCGCTGCTATGATGTTTGTTTAAAAACAATGACGACAGGCCAATCAGTACAAATACTGTTAAAAAGGCCGCGAAACTCCATGCAGTTACCATATTCAGATCCAATCAATTCTGGTTTAGTGGCGAAAGTGAACACAAGGCCTATGAAGCGCTCTCCACTGTCGGCGTTAGTAACTCTATCAGCAGAGGATGTTCGCGCAATTCAGCCAAGGCTGGATCGCGATACAGTTCTTCTCGATATGATTCCGACTGTGCCACCGCGTGAGTAAAGTAGCGCGCGGCGTCGTCAAGATTGCCCTGACAAGTATGAGCGCAAGCCAATTGATAAAATGCGTGGGCATTGGTTTCATCTAGCAACAGCGCCTGCTGGCAGAGATTTATTGCCCACTGGGGTTCGTTCTGGTCCAGTGCCGCATCTGCTTTATAGGTTATTGCCTCAATATCGTCGCCTCTAACACCGAGAATTTGATCGTAAATTGCAATTTTACCCGCCGGGCTCGTTTCTTGACTGGCGCGTAACCACAGCGAATGAATCTCTTGAGTAAGCGTAATTTCTTCGCGGTTAGACTCGATGTGAGCCGTTTCTTGTTTTAACTGCTTTTCAATCGCACGCAGACGCTTCTCGTATTCTTCAACCAATTCGGCGACTTGCTCATTGGCAACACTGTGCACTTTTTCTTTAATATCGCGCACCGAGTTCCAGCCCATTAACACCAAGGCCGAACTCACCCCAGCAATGAGGTAGAAAAAATAGGTGACGGTATTGGTTGCATAAGACACCGCCTTGTCGGCAGCGCCTAATTCACGGTCGACAACTTCGGCGGCTAATTCGCGGTGAGCGCGCTCCATGTCGATACGCAGATTGCGCACCTCATCGAGCATATAACGCTCAATAAAAGGTGAATAGAGCGGCTTGTCTAAATTGTCGATACTGGCATCTACTTGGGCCGCACTCGGCTGCGCCTCGCTGGGCGTTGACGCAGCACTGTCAGCCGCAACAGCAAAAAGGGGCAGAAGCCCCCAACAGAGGATAAACCCCCGTATTATGCTGCGCATATGGCTTCACCGTGGTCGTGTACTTCGACCAAACAGCGGTGCAAGCTCGCGACACCCTTTTCGTAGTCATCTTCGTTTACCACAAACTGCATATCGACCTGACGCATCGACTGGTGCATAGCCAATACACTGATATTGGCCGACGCCAAGGCAACCACCGTTTTAGCCAACATACCCGGCACTTGCATGTCGCTGCCGATAGCGGAAATTATAGCGACTTTACGGGTACTGACTTCCGCATCGGGAAACAATTCTTTAACTGCGCTTACAATGCGTTTTACGGTTTTTAAATTAACACCCAAATAATTGGTAATGGTGTTGGCATTAATATCTTTGGTAATCACCGTACCCTTATAGCGTTCAATGGCACCCAGTATCTTTTGCTCATAGCGCCACAGAGCACCCACCATGTCTTGGTCAAATACTTCCAAGGCATAGACTTGCTTGCGACCGGCGATGATCTCAACACAGGGCTTTTCACTGCGATAATCACAGTCAATAAGCGTGCCCGAATGATGGGGTTCAAAGGTATTTTTAACCCGCAGAGCAATTTTTTGCTGACGCAAACCTTTCGCGGCGCGGGGGTGAATAGCCTCCATACCTAAATTGGCGAGCTGATCGGCAACATCGTAATTGGTGCGACCAATCGGCACCACTTTATCGGCTCCCACTAAGCGAGGGTCGGCACTGCTAAGGTGGTACTCTTTGTGAATAACCGCTTCACGGGCGCCACTGATGACGGCCATACGGCTGAACGTCATTTCGCTATAGCCGCGGTCGAAACTCGCCATTAAGCCTTCTTTACAGTGGGCGTAACCAGTAACAATCGGTAAAGTGGTATTTAGATCGATACCTGCCAGCGCCTCGGTAATATGCTGGTCAAGTGGCAGTGCTTCCTCGGCGCGCCAGCCCGACAAATCAATATAACAAGTATTGATGCCATCGCGCTTGAGTAGGGTGGCGGTATTCCACGCGCTGTGTGCTTCACCAATACTCGCTAACATTTCCCGCACGGTAAGCAAATGATCTTCTAAACCAAAATGGCCGTGCTGGCAGAGCCGGTGCAAATTATCCATGCAGCGCTCAGCTTCAAATAAGCGGGCTTCAATATAGGTATTGGCAGCCTCCAATTGCTCAGCGTCGGGAAACAAACCAGCGTTAATCTCTTTTAAGGCATTACCAACATCGCTCAGGGCATCACGCCACAGCGTTTCAGCGCCGTCATCGGCAAACAGGGCATAAACGCCCGGATGGCTAGTGCGCTTATTTTCCAGCAGTAAATCGGTTACGCCGCCATAGGCTGAAACCACAAATATACGCTGATATATATTACCGCTTTCACCGCCTGCTAAAATCACATTGTCGCGCACCGCCTCGTAATTGGTCATTGAGGTGCCGCCAATTTTCTCTACACTGTGTCCCACTGCTACTCTCCCTTGAATTAAAAAAATGTTTTTTAAAATTCAATAGCTCAGGTCACTGCCTCAGCCGCCAATGGGTAGACCCCATTTTCGTCATGCACTTCTTTGCCGTTCAGCGGTGGATTAAATACGCAGGCCATTTTCATGTCTTCACTACCGCCGCGCAGTAAGTGATTGTCGTGTTTATCGAGAATGTATAGGGTGCCAGCTTCAATTTTATACACTTTGCCGTCGCTCAAGGTTTCAACTTCGCCATTGCCCGACATGCAGTACACAGATTCCAAGTGGTTCTGGTAATGAATTGGCGTTTCAGTGTTAGCGTAAATGGTGGTGATATGGAATGAAAACCCCATTTGATCGTCTTTTAGCAACATCCGCACGCTGCTCCAGTTTTCACTATCGACGCGTCGCTCAGAGTTTTGACATTCTTCCAGTGTTCTTACAATCATGATTTATTCCTTTTACTAAGGCTGTTTACTTAAGCTCAATTGCTGAATAAAGCACGCCGCTTCCGCAAATGTTTACTTGCAGAAGAAGCGCGATTTCAGCCGCTTAAGAGGCTTTTTTGTTAACTGATTTTCCTAATACTTCCGCGATGCTGTCTGACAAAATATCCAGACCGCGAATCAATTCTGCCGTATCGATGGTGAGCGGGCAGAAGACCTTAACAACGTGGCCACGGTTGCCGCAGGTTTCAATTACGAGACCCCGCTCAAAGCAGGCGCGACCAATTTCGTCAGCAATATCACCGTCCCGACAAGCGAGACCCTGCATCATGCCCCGGCCCTTAGGCTGAAGTTTAGTGACGCCGTACTGCTCAGACAGCTTTTTGAAGCGCTCGCTAACGATAGCTGATTTCTCAACAATCTCGGCGGCAAACTTATCGTCTTTCCAGTAGTGGCGAATTGCCGCCGCTGCAGTAATAAAAGCGTGGTTGTTGCCGCGGAAAGTACCGTTGTGCTCGCCTGGCTCCCAAATATCTAAATCGGGACGAATCAATACAATTGCAAAGGGCAGGCCATAGCCGCTCAGAGACTTTGACATGGTAATAATATCGGGTTTGATGCCACTGGCTTCAAAGCTAAAATAGGTGCCAGTACGACCACAACCCGCTTGAATATCGTCAACGATCAACAAGATCTCATGCTTGCGACACAATTTCTCGAGGCCGCGCAACCAATCATTATTGGCCACATTCAAGCCACCCTCGCCCTGCACTGGCTCGACAATCATCGCCGCCGGCAGATCCACACCCGACGAGGGGTCAGAGAGTAGCTTGTCCATCATTTTCAGGCTGTCGGCATCGCGACCGTAATACCCACAAAAAGGCATGCGGGTCACGTCGCCCAGCGCCACACCGGCACCGCCGCGGTGATGGCTATTACCGGTGGCCGCAACTGCGCCCAAGGTCACACCGTGAAAACCATTAGTAAAAGACACAATGCTGGTACGGCCAGTGACTTTACGCGCCAATTTCAGCGCGGCTTCTACGGCATTCGTGCCTGTGGGGCCAGTAAACTGGAAGGTGTAGGTCATATCACGTGGGGCAAGGATATGCTCATTAAAGGCTTGCAAGAAGTCGCCCTTGGCTTGGGTGTGCATATCCAAGCCATGAGTAATGCCGTCGCGCATAATATAGTCGACCAGAGCCTGCTTCAGCACAGGGTTATTGTGGCCGTAGTTCAGGGTGCCTGCACCCGCCAAAAAGTCGATGTATTGCTTGCCGTCGGTTGAGTACAAGTGCTCGCCCTGAGCCTTATCGAAGGTTACCGGAAATGAGCGGGCATAGGATTGTACTTCGGATTCGAGTCGGTCAAAAATAGTCATGTTAAGTCCTCTTAGTGTCCTTTACTGAGCGGATGAATACTGAGTAAAAATGTTGCTTAAGGCTTATTGAGCGAAAGGCCCAATACACAGCAGTGCTTCACTGTCGTGCTGGCCGCCAAAATGCGCCTCTTTTTCAAACCAAATGCTATGATTTAATTCAGTACCCAGATCTCTAGCAAAACTGCGAAACAAGGCCCAAGAGGCCTCATTATCTGGTGTAATTGTCGTTTCCATATATTTCACTTGTGCACAGGCCGGCCGCTTAATAACCTCTTTAAGCATTTTTTTGGCTAGACCTTTGCCGCGCTGGCTTTTATCCACCACAACCTGCCACACAAATACTGTGTTCGGTTTAGCGGGAATAATATGGGCGGAGATAAAGCCGACTAATTTGCCATCTTCTTCAGCGACAACTGCGGTTTCGGCAAAGTGGGTGCAATGCAACAGATTGCAATAAACGGAATTAGTATCGAGTGGTGGGCTGGCCGCCACTAATTGATTTAGGGCATAACCATCTTCCGCCGTTGGCTGGCGAAAACGAAGCGTGGCAGCCGTGGCTTGCGTCGCGCTATTTGATTTCAACACAATCTTTTAGTGTTCATACTAATTTAACGAAGCTCATGCACGATACTGGGGCGCTAATATCGCCGATCATGCTGTTTAATCGCTAAATTAATGAACCCATTCTCCTGTTCATTTACTTAGAATACGAAGCATTATACGCGTCTTCGACCAACTATTTCAAGCCAGACTATTGACAAACGGGAGGTTTAGCTGGTGCAAAAAACTCTACAAGCCGCTACCATTGGGCCGCTAAGCCAATCTGCAGGCATTGAAAATGAACAGTATAGACCAAGTATTAGTATCACTGCGCCGGGTAACCCGGGCAATTGATTTGCATTCAAAGCATTTAATGAAGACGGCGGGCCTAACTGCACCACAAATGCTCATTCTGCAAATCCTTAGGGATCAGGGTGACGTCATTATCAGCGATGTAGCCAGTCAGGTGAGCCTCAGCCAAGCCACCGTCACTAGCATTATTGATAGATTGGAGAAACGCGGCCTCGTCATGAGGGAGCGCTCCAGCCAGGATAAGCGCAAGGTGTACGCCTGCCTTACTGAAACCGGCAACGAGCTGATTCGCAATGCGCCCATGCCCTTGCAAGATTATTTCATTCGCCAGTTCAGTGACCTCCAAGAATGGGAACAAACGCAAATTATCAGTTCTTTGCAGCGCGTTGCCTATATGATGGACGCCCAGCACATAGACGCCTCGCCCGTTTTAGATGTGGGCGCGATCGACCGCTTGAGTGAAGACGAGGCCAATGCCCACCGTTTTGGCTTTGACGACAACTTAGTTTGATTAACTGGAACTGCATTATGCTTAGCAACAAAACCTTCCTTATCCTCGCGGTATTGACCGGACTATTTACCCTGGTCGCGTGCAGCAAGGGCGAACCTAGCCGCGGTGCGACAAGCCCAGACAACAGCACCGCACAAGCACCACAAGCAGTTTCCAGCACAAAGCGGATGCCTAGCGACCCCTCACTGAAATCCCTCTATATTCAAAGTTGCTATGGTTGCCATAGCTCTGGCGCCGCCGGAGCACCTAAAAGTGGGAATAAAGAGCAGTGGGCGTCTCGCACCCAAAAAGGCTTAGACACATTATTAGCTAATACCAAAAACGGCCTCAATAGCATGCCGCCAAAGGGAATGTGCATGAATTGCAGCGACGACGATTTTAGAGCGTTAATATTATTTTTGTCCGGCGAAGCCGAATAGTAGCAATACTAATCGCAAGACTTTTGATCCATCGACTATGCTTTAGCGTAATCAGCTATCTGCCACACAGGATAAATTAAGCCCATGTCGGAAACCCAGCCTATTCGAATCGGCATCAGTGCCTGCTTGCTCGGTGAACCAGTACGCTACGACGGCGGCCACAAACGCCTGCCCTTTGCCGACGAAGAACTGAGGCGGCACTTTGAGTTTATTAACATTTGCCCCGAGCAGGCCATAGGCATGGGCGTGCCGCGCCCGACCATTCGCCTTGTGGGCGATCCGGCAAACCCCCAACTTATTGGCAGCAGCGACAGCAGTTTAAACGTCACGGACGCCATGCAAACCTTCGCCAAAGACACGGTTCCGACGCTTACCGAGATCAGCGGCTATATTCTCTGCGCCAAATCGCCCAGCTGCGGCATGGAGCGTGTGCCCGTGTATGACGAGAAGGGTAATGGTTTAGGAAAAATCGGCGTAGGTCTGTACGCCAAGCAATTAATGGCCGCCCACCCCCTGCTGCCGGTCGAAGAAAACGGCCGACTCAACGACGTGCATCTGCGCGAAAATTTTGTGTTGCGCGTGGTTGCCTACGCCCGCTGGCAGCGGCTAATTAATAGCGGCATCTCCGCCAGCGGCCTTGAGGATTTTCACCGTCGCCACAAATTTTTACTACTAGCGCACAATCAGACTATTTATCGTGAACTTGGGCCAATCGTCGCTGAAGCGGGCGATATTGACGATAAAGCTCGCCGCTATATTAGCAAGTTTATGCAGGCCTTAAAGCAGATCGCCAGCACCAAAAATCACACGAATACGCTGATGCATATCCAGGGCTTTTTCAAAGATCACCTCGACGCCGAGGACAGACTCAGACTCACCGGAACGATAAAGGACTATGCCGCCGGACAACTACCCCTGCTCGTACCGCTGGAAATGCTGAGTCACTATTTAAAGAAATACCGTGTCGACTATTTACTGGACCAATATTACTTCGACCCATACCCACGGGATTTAAAACTGCGCATGGGACTATAAGTCATGACCGCCGTTGTGTGGTTTCGCAATGATTTGCGCAGCTTAGACCACCGGGCACTGAGCGCGGCCTGCGCCAATCACGACAAGGTACGCGGCTTGTATCTATTGTGCCCGGAGCAGCTCGACGAGCATATTATTGCGCCAATACGCCGCCACTATTTGCGCCGCGCCCTCGACGAACTCGGCCGCCAGCTCGGTGAAATTGGCATTGCTCTGGACATCATTGATGCTGGTCACTTTCGCAATACTGCCGCCCAGCTCAGCGATTATTGTCGCCAGCACCACGTCGACGCCGTGTACGCCCATCGGGAATGGCTGCTCGACGAAATGCGTCGGGATGACGACTGCCTGGAAAAGAACATTCCATTACAACTGATTGATGACAGCTTACTTAGTCCGCTAGAGATAGCCAAAGGCGACGGCGGCCCATATAAGGTATTTACGCCGTTCTCGCGGCGCAGCCGAGACCATTTGGCCGCCAAATTCCCCACCTGCCTGCGCCGCCCCCAAGCCATGGCTAAAGCAGCCTCTAATCCAGCCTGCCCCGTATTCGGCGAAGAGCGCGACTCCAGCCTCTGGCCCGCAAGCCAAGATGCGCTGCTAGACCAGCTTAGAGATTTTTGCGCTGAACGCGCTGACGATTATCGCGAGGCCAGGGACTTTCCCGAACTCGATGACACCTCTCGACTGTCCGCAGCCCTAAGCTTTGGCCTGCTCAGCCCCCGCCAGTGTTTAGCGCGTTTACAACAAGAATGCGGCGAGGCAATCTGGGATGGGAATAGCGGCGCAGGCACCTGGTTTAACGAGCTGCTGTGGCGGGAATTTTACCGTCACGTCGCCTACCACTTCCCTAAAGTCGTGCGCGGCCGCGCCTTTCAGACCTATACTGAAAACATTCCCTGGCCCAATAACCAAGCCCTCTTTGATGCTTGGCAAGAGGGCCGTACTGGCTACCCAATTGTCGACGCAGGCATGCGTCAGCTGCTGGAATCTGGCTGGATGCACAACCGCCTGCGCATGATTACGGCATCGTTTTTGTGTAAAGACCTACATATAGACTGGCGCTGGGGCGAGCGGCACTTTATGGAAAACCTCATTGACGGCGATTTTTGCTCGAATAACGGCGGCTGGCAATGGGCCGCATCCACCGGCACTGACGCCGCGCCGTATTTCCGCATTTTTAACCCAACCACCCAGGGTCAGCGCTTTGACGCCAAGGGCGAATTTATTCGGCGCTATCTGCCGGAGCTACGTCATTTATCAGGCAAGGCACTTCACCAGCCCCCAAAATCGGACATTTACCCCGCACCAATCGTTGAACACAAAGAAGTGCGACAAATTACCCTCGCACTTTTTAAGAATGTGAGGGACTAAGCACACGTAATCCGCTTTAATTGCGCCGCTTGCTACTGGCTATATTGCGCCCTAGTGCACTATGCTATGGCATGCCGGAGCACAATAAATCAAAAGGAGAAACCGTGCGATTTGCTGTACTAATTCTGCTAGCCATCAATACCCTTTTTACGAGCCTCGCTGTTCATGCTGGCAGCAACGCCCAACAAGTGTTCGGCCTAAGTGAATACGTCTATATTGAAGAGTTGGGCGTGCGCTATAAAGCCAAAATTGATACCGGCGCAGAAAGCGCATCCATCAATGCAATCAACGCCAAGGTTGAGAAGGGCCACGGTAAAAAAGACGACCTGGTGCACTTTGATTTGGTTTTACCAGACGACACCCTAAAATCTGTCTCGCTGCCACTCAGTAAGCACATCCGCATCAAGCGTCGCGCGGCAGATTACGGGGAAGATGAAAAAGACTATAGCCGTCGACCCGTATTGGAGTTGACGCTGTGCGTTGGTGGTCAGTCACACAAGGTTGAGGTAAATCTTGCTGACCGTCGCCAATTTTCCAAACCTATGCTAGTTGGCTCCGACCCATTGACCGCCTTTGGCGCCTTGGTCGACCCCAGTAAAAAATATTTGCAGAACAAATCCCTCTGCCCTATAAAAGCAGACTCCGAGGAGCACGATGAATGAAGGGCGTTAAATTACATGTCAGAGTATTAGCCTTCGCGCTATTGCTGATCGGCGCCGGCAGCACCGCCTGGCAGATATTTGTGCTAAATATTCCGGTATCCTCGGACACCACCGAACCAGTGTGGGTCATAGATACCAAGCTCACCTTTAACGCCCGCGACAACACGCCCGTCAAAGTACAAATGTATGTACCGCCGAGCTGGAGCAAATTCATTACCCTGAACGAGAGTTTTATCTCGAAAAATTACGGGGTAAACACCGACATCGTTAACGATAACCGCCAAGCGGTGTGGTCTGCCCGCCGCGCCGAAGGCCAGCAGCAGTTGTTTTATAGACTCATGCTAACCAAACGCAGTAACTCACGCTTTGCGGAGTCTGAAGCTGGCCCGCTGTTTCGTGAAAGCCCTGATCTGCAAGGCGTAGAAAAAATCGCCGTAGAGGCCTTATTAAAACCAATACGCGAGCATTCCGCCGATATCGAAACCTTTATCCGCGAAGCCATTAAGCTCATAAACGAACCCAGCAACGACAATGCCCGCCTCCTGCTGGGCAATAATTACACCCAAGACAATAAATCGATGGTACTCGAACTGCTGCTGTCCTCGGCGCATATTCCAGTAGAGCGAGTACGCACCCTGCGTTTAATCAGCGGCGTAGCCCAGACCCCAGAGCTGTGGATGCGCAGCTATAACGGCAAGCGCTGGCTGTATTTCAATCCGGAAACCGGCGCCCAGGGCCTGCCCGACGACCGCGTAGTGTGGTGGACCGGCAACGACCCCATCGCCAAAGTCGAAGGGGGCCGCCATCTGAAAGTAGAAATCACCGCCAATCAAAAGGTAATGAACTCAATCACCTTGGCGCAGTCGATTGCCGAGAGCAAAGAGAACAAATTCTGGGCACTTTCCCTTTATGATTTGCCACTGCAGTCCCAGCAAACCTTTGAAATTATACTAATGATCCCTATTGGCGTTATGCTGATCTTGGTGCTGCGCAATATTGTGGGTCTAGAAACCTTGGGCACCTTTACTCCTGTGCTCATTGGTCTCGCCTTTCGGGAAACCCAGGTTTTATGGGGGATTATTCTATTCACCTTAATTACCGCACTCGGCTTGTCGATACGCTCCTATCTTGAGCACTTACATTTGCAGCTATTGTCCCGACTCTCTGTGGTATTAACCTTTGTCGTTATTATCATGGCCCTAATCAGCGTGCTCGGGCATCGTTTGGGCTTAGATCGCGGCCTGTCTATTGCGCTATTCCCAATGGTTATCCTCACTATGTCCATCGAGCGGATGTCGATCGTTTGGGAGGAGCGGGGCGGCCTGCACGCGGGCAAAGTGGGTATTGGTACACTCATCGCGGCGACCCTGTCGCACTTGATGATGACCTACCCAACATGGACCTATTTCGTGTTCACCTTCCCCGGTATGTTGCTGATATTTATGTCGTTTATGTTAGTGCTAGGCCACTATCGCGGCTACCGGCTAACCGAGCTGTTCCGGTTTAATGCCATGATCAAGGGTAGACAATAATGTCCTTATTCAGCACTTGGAAGGATCTTCGTCAGCGCGGCGTGATGGGCATTAATCAGCGTAATGCCGACTATGTGTTGCGCTACAATCAGCGCCATCTTTATCCCTTGGTCGATGACAAAATTAAAACCAAGGAGCGCGCGCTAGAGGTGGGGATTCACGTTCCCACCATGTACGGCGTAATTGATTCTGACAAAGGTATTAGCAAGCTAAAAGATATTGTTAAGGGTCACAGCGACTTCGTCATCAAACCCGCACAAGGCGCCGGTGGCGATGGAATTTTAGTTATCGCCGACCAGTTTGAAGGCTATTACCGCACGACCTCCGGCCGCTTATTAAGCACGGAAGATATTGAATTTCATATTTCGGGAATACTGTCTGGCATCTATTCATTGGGCGGCCACCGCGACCGCGCGCTAATAGAATACCGCGTCATCCCCGACCCCATCTTCAGCGCCATTAGCTATGAAGGGGTTCCTGACATTCGCATTATCGTCCTTAAAGGCTACCCCTTACTCGCCATGCTGCGCCTGCCTACCCGCCAGTCCGGCGGCAAGGCCAATCTTCATCAAGGCGCAATTGGCGTCGGTGTCGACCTCGCCACCGGCATTACCCTCGATGGCACCTGGCACAACAAGCTGATCAACAAGCACCCCGACACCACTAATCCAGTACGCGGCGTCCAGCTGCCTTATTGGGAAGGGTTTATGTCGCTGGCAACGCGCTGCTACGAGCTCACCGGCCTGGGCTACCTCGGGGTCGACATGGTATTGGACAAGGATAAAGGTCCGCTGATGCTCGAGCTGAACGCGCGGCCCGGCTTAAATATCCAAATCGCCAATGACACCGGCTTAGCGGCGCGCTGCAAGCACGTTGAAGATGAGATTGAGCGCTTAAACGCCAAAGGCATTACCCTGGCCAAACCCGCGAAACGCATGGCGTTTTGCCAGCGCGAATTTGCCCAACCTCTGCAAAAGCTCGATACGCTAGATGCCGAAAAGGACACCATCGAGCCCAACTCGCCCCAAGCAAATTAAACTTTAGGCATAAAAAAAACGCGTAGCGACCAAAGAACTAAGGTCGCTACGCGGTCATGAAGCACGCCAATTACTTAGCGGCACGCTCCTTAGCAATTAACTCTTCAGCCACCTTCAGCATCTCAGCCTTACCACCTGCCGAACGGCCGGTTACGCGATATTTGCCATTGACGATTAGCTCTGGCGTACCAGCAATGCCATAGGCCCTGGCCCGCGCGTCGGCTTGCTTCACCTGACTGTTCACCCCAAAAGAGTCAAAAGTCTTGCGAAACTTCTCAGCATCTACGTCGCTGTGCGCCAAAAACAATTTTTCAATTGCTGCGCTATCTCGTAAAGGATTGCGGTCAACATTAATCGCATTGAATAACGGTGTATGCAGCTGGTCGATAACACCCAGGGCTTCTGCGGTATAAAACGCCTTGGCGTGAACCACCATCAACTCATTCCACATGGCCGGTGAGCGGCGAAACTCAACGTCTGCCGGCAGCTGCTTTGCCCAGGCTTCTAGCATGGGGTCGAAGTCAAAACAGTGACTGCAGCCATACCAAAATACTTCTGTTACTTCGATTTTTTGCGGGTTAGCGGTACGCACCGGCTGCGCCACACGAATATAGCGCTCACCACTGCTCGCAATGCGTTCAGCGGTGTCTGCGGTATTTACCGCCGTGCTGGCTGGCGCTTTAGCGGGTGCCGCTGGCTCAGCGCCATCGCTGCACGCCGAAACCATAAGCAGAAAACTGAATACGCTGACGAGCGGAATAAATTTCTTAAACATGAAGCCCCCTGATTATACGATCAAGTGTTATAAGATCGAGAGTGCCATTAGATCACATGACACATTGAAATTGTTTTTCTACGCTGTTCAGACACCAAGTACTCACTATTGTTCGGGGCTTGGCGCCCGTAAATTTCAGTGATAAAAAAGGCGGCCTAAGCCGCCTTTTTGCCAATGCACCCTTAAGGATGCAAGCCCTGAATAAAGCTGGCTACCGCCTCAATTTCTGAATCACTTAATTTGAAGGAAATCGTCCGCATCACCATGGCATCGCCATCGTTAGCACGTCCTTCACGCCCATCAGCCGCCGCGCGGAAGGCCTTTAGCTGGGCAACGGTGTAATCCGCATGCTGACCACCAAGCGCTGGGAATCCCGCTGCGGCCATGCCGCTGCCGCTAGGTGAGTGGCAAGCAGCACAGGCGGGAACATTGCGGTCTGCAATACCACCACGGTAAATTGCTGCGCCCTTAGCAACAATCGCGGGATCAGCCTGACCCGTGCTAATCGCTTGGCTCGAATAAAAAGCAGCAATATCAGCAATATCTTGCTCAGACAAATTATCAGTCTGGCCGGCCATCATTGGCACGGAGCGGGCGCCTGATTTAATGTCATTCAGTTGCTTAATCAAATAGCGCTCACCCTGACCCGCCAGCTTTGGGAAGCTAGGCGCGGCGCTATTGCCGTCAGCACCATGACACGCTGCGCAGGCTGCTGCCTTCGTCTTGCCCGCCCGAGAATTTCCTTCCGCAGCCACGGCCGCACCGGCAAACACCAAGGAAGCAAACATCACTAATAAGCTTTTTTTCATTGTTTGGTACTCTTTAAACAGATAATTCTGTGCAAATATAAATTAGCGCACCCACGTTAAGACTTGGGCGCCGCCATAAACTCAATTAAGGCTTTAAAATCATCGGCGCTGCAGTCAAAACACAGGCCTTTAGGCGGCATGGTATTGAAGCCTTCTGCCGCATGCTTAACTAAGGTGTCCATGCCTTTCTCCATGCGCGGCGCCCAATCAGCCACCACGTGGGATTTTGGCGCGCCATTGGCCCCAAAGGCGTGACAGGCAAAACAGGATTTTTGGTAGCGATCCAAAACCGCCTGCTCAGTAGCAAAAGCAGAGACACCAGACACTGAAAGCAGTATAGCCACGAGCCATTTATTCATGATCTACCTCTCAATTTTCCGTATAACGGCGCAGGATGAGACAATGTAAAAACTGCGGCATTATACACAACTACATGGCGCCGGGGCCAATAATTGCCGTAAAATGGCCCTGCATTCGCAAATCCCCCTCGGACTCACTATGTCATCAAGCCCAGCACTGAATTACCGCCGCGCCAGCTATTTAAAAAGCTCTCCCAACCTTACCCACTGCCCAGACGACAGTGGTGCTGAGGTCGCGTTTGCTGGACGCTCTAACGCAGGCAAGTCTAGCGCGATCAACCGCCTCACAGAAAACAAAAAACTGGCAAAAACCAGTAAAACACCGGGCCGCACCCAGCTACTTAACTTTTTCGTATTAGACGACAGCGGTCGTCAACGCTTAGTCGACCTACCCGGCTACGGCTTTGCAAAAGTACCCCTCGCGGTGAAAAACGAATGGCAGCGCAATTTGGAAGCCTACCTGCAAAAACGCCAATCTCTTCGCGGCATGGTGTTAATGATGGACATCCGCCATCCGCTCACCGAGTTCGACCAGCAAATGGTACGCTGGGCAACAAAGAGCAATATGCCAATGCATCTCTTGCTCACCAAGTCCGACAAATTAAAGCGCGGCCCGGCCACCGCCACCTTATTAATGGTGCGCAAAAGCCTGGCCGAATATGGCGATTTAATCAGTGTGCAGCTGTTTTCGGCGCCCAATGGCGACGGTTTACAGGAGTTGCGCAGCAAATTGGACGAGTGGCTGAATACCGACAATATGGTCGACATGGTTTACATTGACGACGACGGCGAAGCCATTGGCAGTAAACCGGAAGCCCCCACCAAAACATAGGCGCAGCAAAAAAGCCCGGCGAACTATGACTCACCGGGCAATCCTACTCCTAATGGAGTCAGGGGGGAGACAAGTCTCCAACGCGGGCGCCATCCTCAAGCACATCAAGATGACGGCTCTATGACTTTAGACCCGGAATTCTAATTGCGCAAATTTTAACCACGCGATATTTCCGCGACCTTAGGCCCGCGCCCGCCGATTAATGCGCCTCATCCCAATTCGCGCCAACCCCCACACCAACTTCCAACGGCACCGCCAAATCCGCCGCCGCCATCATCAATCGCACAACCTCAGTTTGCACGGTTTCCAGATCCGCTGGCGCGACCTCTAAAACCAATTCATCGTGAACCTGCATAATCATTTTTGCGTCCACGCTACTGCCACTTAAATACTTGTCCACGGCAATCATTGCCCGCTTGATAATATCCGCTGCTGTACCCTGCATTGGCGCATTGATTGCTGTGCGCTCGGCGGCTTGGCGGCGCATACCATTACGGGCATTAATTTCAGGCAGGTGCAGGCGGCGACCAAACAGGGTTTCAACATAGCCTTTTTCAGACGCAGAGACCCGAGTTTCGTCCATGTACCGCAACACACCAGGATAACGCTCAAAATAGAGATCAATATACTGCTGCGCCTCTTTGCGCCCCAAATGCAGCTGCCGCGCCAAACCAAAGGCAGACATACCGTAAATTAAACCAAAATTGATGGCCTTGGCGTTGCGCCGCTGCTCATCGCTCACCTCGTCGGTGCTCACGCCGAATACCTCAGCGGCGGTCGCACGGTGAATATCTTCACCGCGGGAGAAAGCATCAACCAAGCCGCGATCACCCGACAAATGGGCCATGATCCGCAATTCAATTTGGGAGTAATCCGCCGCCAAAATCACATAGCCCGGCGGGGCAATAAAGGCTTGGCGAATACGCCGCCCCTCGGCACTGCGAATGGGGATATTCTGTAAATTTGGATCAGAGGAGGATAAACGCCCCGTCGCGGCCACCGCCTGATGGTAGGACGTGTGAATACGGCCAGTTTTCGGGTCTATCTGCAGTGGCAGCTTGTCGGTATACGTCGATTTCAGCTTGGCCATGCCCCGGTGTTCGAGTATTACCTTGGGCAAAGGGTAGTCGTGAGCCAATTCAACCAAGACTTCCTCGGCAGTAGACGGCGCGCCTTTGGGGGTTTTTTTAGTTACCGGTATTTGCAGACGCTCAAACAGAATTTCACCTAACTGCTTGGGAGAGGCCAAATTAAACTCGCCACCCGCCAGCTCATAGGCCTCCTGCTCCAAAGCCTGCATTTTCATGCCCAGCTCGTGACTCTGCTTGCCGAGTAGCTCTCGATCAACATAGGCACCGTTGCGCTCAATCCGCGACAGCACCGGTACCAAGGGCAGCTCGATATTGCGATACACCGCCAACAATCCCTCGTGCTGCTGAATTTTCGGCAACAGCGCCTGATACAGCCGCAGCGTAATGTCGGCATCTTCTGCCGCATAGGGCCCAGCTTGCTCCAAGGCAATTTGATTAAAGGTGATTTGCTTGGCACCTTTACCCGCGATGTCCTCAAAGTGAATTGTGCTGTGATCGAGGTATTTCAGCGCCAAGGTGTCCATGTCGTGGCGGCTGCCGGTAGAGTCCAAGACATAGGACGCCAACATGGTGTCGTCGTGAATACCCCGCAGCGCGATGCCATGGTTGAGCAGGACATTGGCATCGTATTTCAGATTCTGACCGACTTTATAAAGCTCGGGATCTTCCAGCAAAGGCTTCAGCTGGGCCAGTACATGGGCCTCGTCCAACTGATCGGGCACGTCGAGGTAGTCGTGACCAAAAGGTAAATAGGCCGCTTCTCCGGCCTTTACCGCAAAAGACACGCCCACGATTCTGGCCTGCATATAATTCAAACTGGTCGTTTCGGTATCAAAGGCGAATATTTTTGCTGCCCGCAGCTTGCCCAACCACAACTCAAAGTCAGCCTCGGTCAGAATAATCTGGTATTGAGCAGCATCTAGCCCCGACACCTCCTCAGAGGCAATCGCTAACTCATCGGCCATCTCGCCAGTACTCGCCAGGCCTGACAGCTCGGAGGCGGGCTTACTACCACTCGATTCGGCACTTATATTGGCGCTACGCTCTTCTCGACTCAGCTCATCGACCCACGTTTTAAATTCATATTCTTTAAACAGGCTCAACAAGCGCTCGGTGTCAGGCGCCTTGGGCAGAAGGTCGGCAACACCCACGTCCAATGGCACATCACATTTAATCGTGGCCAAGGTATAAGAGAGAAGGGCATTGTCATGACTGTCGGCCAATTTTTTAGCAACACCTTTGGCACCACGTATTGGCAAGTCGGCAACCTTGTCGATATTCGCATAAATACTGCTAAGCCCCCCAAAGCCTGAATTAGCGCCAGCGCAGTCTTCTCACCCACACCCGCAACGCCGGGAATATTGTCGACTTTGTCGCCCATTAGGGCGAGAAAATCGATGATCAGCTCAGGAGGTATACCAAACTTTTCTTTCACCCCAGCCACATCCATTACCGTGTCGGTCATGGTGTTCACCAAGGTGACATGATCATTCACCAACTGAGCCATATCTTTATCGCCGGTCGATACCAACACCGGCCGCTCTTTACCCGCTTGGGCGGCGAGGGTGCCAATGACATCGTCAGCCTCGACACCGTCAATCACCAGCCGAGGCACGCCCATGGCGTCGATAATCACATTAATTGGCTCAATCTGACTGCGCAAATCATCCGGCATAGGCGGACGTTGAGCTTTGTACTGGTCGTACATATCGTCGCGAAACGTCTTTCCCTTGGCGTCAAACACCACGGCAATAGGGCTGTCTGGGTAATCTTTGTACAGACGCCGCAGCATATTGATCACCCCCTTTATTGCCCCAGTGGGCTGGCCCTTTGAGGTATTCAAAGGCGGTAGGGCATGAAAGGCACGGTAGAGGTAGGAGGAGCCATCAACCAAGATCAGAGGTTTTATCGCAGTCATAGTAGTGATTTAACGCGTCATTATAGAAAGCGGAGAGTGTAGCACGAGGCTCTACGGCAAAATATTCCAGTCAGCGCCAAGCAAAGTGTTACCGTTTTTCACAACAGCAAGCAATATGGCCGCAACATTACCCAAAGGTTAACGAAAATTAAGGAGACAAGGGGATTAGATGTGTTACCTTAAGTAACACAAGGTAACCTTTTGCCTTGTACCGAGAAAAGATCACTCGGTTGAATAGAGGAGAGAGCAAAATGAAAAACCTTACCAGCGCAATCTTAATCTTGGTTGCCAGTACTATGGCGACTGCTGCCGAACCGGAAGTAGGTGCGAATCAGTCGCTGGTATTGGCTTACAATCAAACAGCCGAAATGCCAAAAGCCGAGGCGCAGATTGAATACGCGTCAAAAGCTTCTGCGGATCGCTTCTTAGAAAAAACTCTGGATGTTGTATCAGCCACACTGAACGTGGAGCTGGATATGCAGACTCGCTACACTGTGCCTAGCATCGCCAAAAACTAGGACCGCAGCGCAGACTAGCTTGGCGCAAGCCAAAAACTAGTGTGCGCCCAGCTCCAATTGGCCGCTAAGCCGCGAAACAACTGAGAAAAGCCTGCCCGAGCTGACGGTATAAGCGTAAAAAGCCGTCAGCCTTCTTCATCCCCACACCGAGGGGGTCAATTTCTATTACCGGTATATCCAAACCCGAGGTCAGCGCATTTAGCATTGCTGTAGGGTATTGCGGCTCGCGAAAAACACAGGCAAATTCCCCATTCTGCAGCCGCGACCGCAATTCAACAATGTGCCGCGCACCGGGCAGGCGGTCCGAAGTCGGCATAACCACCTCGGCTTCGGTCAGATTATAATGGCGCTCAAAACGGCTGAAACCGTCGTGTAGCAACAAATAAGGGCGACCGCTTAAACGCGCAACATCGAGCTGCAACTGTTTGTCGTACTGCCGAAACTCGGTGCTAAACCGCGCAGCGTTAGCATGAAAATACGCGCCCCGAGTTGGCATACGGTCTGACAGTACGCGGGCTATGCGCCGCGCCATGTGCTGAACCTGATCTGCGTCCATCCAAACGTGCGGGTCTTCACCCAGACTCAATGCAGGAAAAAGGGCGACCGCATTACTCTGATCGGCAACGGCCTTCTGTAAATAGGACTCCATTGCTGGACCAACCCAAAGCACCACGTCAGCACTGCGCAAGCGCTGCATATCTGAGGGCCGCAATTGGAAGTCGTGCGGAGAGACGGTAGCGGGTGCCAAAACGTCGACCGTTACCGCATCACCGGCAATGTCGCCAACGAGTAACTGCAGCGGCATAATACTGGTTAATATTACTGGTTTGTCGGCTGCCCAGGCCATATTGCTGAACATCCACACGAGCACCAGTCCCGACACTATTGCTTTCAAGTACATTTCCCCATTGTTTATCACCGCACTAATGCAATATTATAACATTATATTCTTTGTAAAACCTTCCGGACGCCCCAAAGTAATGCACAACATTAACCCGCAGCATAATCACCAACACTGCATTGATGAAGCACTGCTCCGCGCCCGCGACCTCTGCCAGCAACGCCAACTTAAATTCACCACTATCCGCGAACTCGTATTGACCACGGTGTGGTCAAGCCACAAACCAATAGGTGCCTATACTATTCTTGAAGAGCTGGCAAAAGAAGGCCTCCGCCGCCCCGCGCCACCAACGGTGTATCGCGCGCTGGATTTCTTGCTCGATAACGGCCTCGTCCACCGCATCGCGTCGCTCAACGCCTTTGTTGGCTGCAATGAACCCGGCCACGCCCACCAAGGCCATTTTCTTATTTGTCGCCACTGCCAAGTAGCCCTTGAGTTGGATGCCCAGCTTATATATCCAGCTATTTCCGCCGCGGCCAAGCAGCAGAACTTTGCGGTAGACACGGCCAGCCTCGAAGTTGTTGGCTGCTGCGCCCGCTGTAGCGAGGCTAACAGCAATGACTGAGACTGCGCTGCTTCGCCTTGACAAGATCTCCTTAAAGCACCAGCAACAAAGCTTGCTGAGTAATATCAGTCTAAGCTTATCGGCCAAGCAAATTATGACGATTATTGGTCCCAATGGGGCCGGTAAAAGCACCTTAATAAAGGTCGCCTTGGGTTTAACCAAAGCCAACAACGGCACAATCTACCGACGACCCGGCCTGCGTATTGGCTATATGCCACAACGGCTGAGTCTGAATCCATTAATGCCCTTAAGCGTGTCGCGGTTCTTAGCCATGGCCAAGTCCAATACAACGCAAATTGACGCCGCTTTAGCCCGAACAGGCATTCAGCATTTACGTAACCGTCCCCTGCACGATATTTCTGGCGGAGAGACTCAACGAGTCTTGCTTAGCCGCGCCTTACTCAGCAGCCCCGATTTATTGGTGCTCGACGAGCCCGCCCAAGGCGTGGATATCAGCGGCCAGACCGAACTGTACGAACTGATTAATGCCCTTCGCGACGATCTTGGTTGCGCCGTACTGATGGTGTCCCACGACTTACATTGGGTAATGGCGCAAACCGATACGGTAATTTGCCTTAATCAACATATTTGCTGTCATGGCCACCCCGAACAAGTCAGTAGCGACCCTGAATATTTAGCGCTGTTCGGCCGCCGCCACGCCGAAGCCGTCGCGCTCTACCAACACGATCACGACCACCAACACGATATTCACGGCGACGTAGTCTGCGAGCATAAGCACCATGATTGATATTTTACTCTATGCCCTGCTCGCCGGATTGATGGTGGCCGCAGTATGCGGCCCACTCGGCGCGCTGGTCACCTGGCAGCGTATGGCCTACTACGGCGACACACTCGCCCACTCGGCACTGCTCGGCCTTGCGGTTGGCCTTGTGTTGCAAGCCAACCTCCAATACAGCGTGCTGTTTACCTGCCTTTTTATTGCCCTTGTTTTGTTTACCCTGCAATGGTGGCGAAACATCGCGCTAGACAGTTTGCTAGGCATACTCTCCCACAGCAGCTTAGCGCTGGGCTTGGTTTGCCTGTCGTTTATCGACAATCAAAGTTTGGATTTAAACGCGTTTTTATTCGGTGACTTACTGGCTATTTTGCGTGAAGACTTACTCAATTTAGCCATTATTTGCGCACTCGTTTTAGGGCTGTTGTGGCGCTACTGGTCGGCGTTAGTTGCGGTGTGCGCCCACGCCGAGCTGGCAGATATAGAGGGCTTGCCGGTGCAACGCCTGCGCCTACTGCTCATGCTGATGGTCGCCGCTACTGTGGCGGTGGCAATGAAAATCGTCGGCGTGCTCTTAATTACCGCCATGCTAATCATTCCCGCATCTGCTGCCGCCAGAGTCGCGCGCAGCCCAGAGCAAGCAGCACTTCTCGCAGCACTTATCGGCGCCATCGCGGTTTGTGGCGGATTAGCGGGGGCTTGGTATTGGGACACCCCAGCCGGGCCCAGTATCGTGCTGAGCGCCGGCGCTTTATTTGTATTGGGGCAATTAGCGCCGGGGTATAGGCGTAATTAATAACAGCGGCAGGGCGCCGCTATTATTAATTAGTGATATTCACGAATCGAAAGGTAAGCGCGCTTTAGCTTGCTGATTTCCAGCGGGGCCTTAAAGAACCCAACCGAGTGTCCTTTGGGATTTACTAAAGCGACGTTGGCGCTGTGTTCCACCTGATAGTTATTGCCGCCACCGGGCACTTTCGTAAAAGGTATATTCAGCGAGGTGGCGAAGCGATGAATTTCCAGAAAATCGCCGGTGATACCACGAAACGCGGGATGAAAGAAATCCAAATAACTATGTAGCTGCTCGGGGGTATCCCGGGCCGGGTCAACACTGCTCAACCAAATTTGCGTATCAGCCTGAACCGCTGGCTCTAGCTCTTGATAAAAGGCTTTTAGTTGGGCAAGGGTAGTAGGACAAACATCGGGGCAGTAGGTAAAGCCAAAAAAGATAAGATTCCATTTACCTTCCAGAGACGTTGGCGTTAATGTTTCGCCACGGTCATTCAGCAAAGTAAAATTCGGTAGTGATCGCGGGTTCTCATAGAGGTAAGCCCCCTGAGATTTAAGCTCTTCAGCAGTCATCATGCGCGCACGGGTAGCCGCATAAAAAAAGCCTGCCACCAGCACAATACCCACCGCGACAATTGCCAGAACCGTTAAGCGAATTCCGCGCTGGCGCTCAACTGCGCCGCCATTATTTGCTGAATCTTCAGTCATCGTGCATCAACCTCAAAGATGGTCATTGCTGGCAGTAAGTAATGATCCAAAAGCATAATCATAAACAGCGCCATTAAATAAATAATGGAGTATTTAAACGTTGCCATTGGCGCCTTAGGGTTATTTCCCCGCAGCAAGACAATGGACCAATACAGGAAACCCGCACCCAAACAAACCGCACCAAGCAGATACAGCGAACCGCTCATACCCGTTGCAAAGGGCAACAACGTCACCACAAACAATAGTATGGTGTAGAGTAGGGTGTGCAATTTGGTATACGCGATACCGTGGGTAACCGGCAACATCGGAATATCCACTTTGGCGTAGTCGTCACGGCGATGAATCGCCAAGGCCCAGAAATGCGGCGGCGTCCAAATAAAAATAATCAGAACCAACAGCAGAGCATGACCGTGAACCTCATTGGTTACTGCCGTCCAGCCAAGCAGTGGCGGCGCGGCGCCAGCTATGCCACCAATGACAATATTCTGTGGCGTGGCCCGTTTTAAATACAAGGTGTAAACCACGGCATAGCCAAGCAGCGAGGCAAGAGTCAACCAAGCGGTCAGCGGGTTAACCAAAACGAGCAGGATCGCCATACCGGCAATACCAATAATAGCCGCAAAAATACCGGCGTTGCGATTGCTAACTCGGCCTTGAGCGATGGGGCGGTTGTGAGTACGTGCCATTACCAAATCAATACGGCTATCTACCAAATGATTAATGGCAGCAGCTGCAGCCGCGCACAAGCCAATACCGAGATTGCCGAATATCAATGCATCCCACGGCACCATACCGGGCACCGACATAAACATGCCAATGACCGAGGTTAGCAGCATTAGCAGCACCACATTGGGCTTACATAACTCGTAATAATCCCGCCAATTGGCCGCCAACTGTGGCTGTGTCATACCCGAACTCCCCCGCGGTTTACCGCCGCTGTAAAGACCAGATAACTGATTGTTACCTGGCTAAGCAATAAAATTGCACCAACAAGATTATGAGCAACGGCGACACCAATCGGGAAGCTAAATGCAATATTGCTAATGCCCAAGGCAATCTGCACTGCCAATATAACGAGCATAACACTCGCCGCCTTATTCGCGGGCGCCATACCTAATTGCCGCAATTTAAAGAATAAAAACAATAAATAGGCAGCCGTTACCATAGCCCCAACCCGGTGGCTAAAGTGAATCGCAACTCGGGCAGCATTATCCATGGTGCCACCCAAATAATTGGGGCCAATATGCTGCGCTATATTGAAACCCTCACTAAAGTTCATTGGCGGCAACCACGCCCCCTGACACTGGGGAAAGTCAGGGCAGGCGATATCTGCATAATTAGCGGTGGTCCAACCTCCAAGGGCGATCTGACAAATAACAATAACTAAGCCCAGCAGCACCAAAGGCTTCAGCGCCTGTAGTTTAGTTTCGCTAATAGCAGGTACTTGCCAGCGTTGGTTATTTAACCGCAGGGTTAATAACCACAACAAACTTAAGGTCGTAAATCCGCCAAGCAAATGCGAAGTCACCACCTGCGGCCACAATTTTAAGGTGACCGTCCACATGCCAAACATGCCCTGCAAAATAATAAAGGCCAGAATAAATATGGGCAGCTTTACCGGCTGCTCTGGCTTGCGCTGACGCACGGCAAATATCACCAAGCCAATGGTCAACAAGCCCAAACTAGATGCTAAATAGCGATGGATCATTTCCGGCCAGGTTTTGTCGTGCTCCACTGGCATATCGGGATAAGCTTCGTTGGCCCGCGCCACTTCATGGTCGGCAGTGGGCCACAACACATGACCGTAGCAGGTTGGCCAGTCAGGACAGCCCAAGCCAGCATCAGCCAGCCGGGTAAATACCCCCATCGCCAAGACAATGATTGCTACCAGACAAGAAAAGAGGGCCAGTCGAAATCCCGCTTTGCGTTGCGCCACTGTGTTAAATATTGCCATCGTTCTCTACCGTCTATTCTGTATCTAGCCGTTTTGCGCCAACTACTTGATTAGGCGTCCCATATCTTTCAGCACATCCTTGCCCAAAGTAGTCAGCGTAAGCTGCTCCATATCCGCCGCGCGATAATACATCATCACCCAGCCCATAGGGTCCACCACGTAGAAAGTACTCGCATCAAAGGGGTTGATGTCTAAGTTTTTAAGATTACCAAGAAAGGCCTCACCATCGACCTGTAATACCGTCATATCACTGTGTTCTGCTTCCAGAAAGTCACGCAATTCCGGCGACAGTGGGCCGTCAGTAGCTAGGTATATGCGCTCAACACGATCCACTTTTTTGCCCATGGCCGTATGAGTCTGGCGGGTGAGGTAAAGCATACGCTCACAGGCATCCCGGCAATCGCGGCCACCAACAACCATAAACACCCAGCGCGATTCAGCGCGATTAAACAGAAATTCTCCGCCATCACGACGCAGCGGATGCAAGTCACCGAGCTGCATTGGTGGATTAATTAAGGTGCCACGGTTAACGGTAGTGAATGAGATTATGTCTTGCTTAGCCAAATAAAATACCGCGCTGGAAAGTAGAATCACGGCAATAGGGATGGTTAAAATAATCGTTAGCAGTTTTTTGCTACGCTTGTTGTCAGTCGGTATTGTCATTGCTCTTGGCTCTCATTGCTTTTGCGGCGCTTTAACAGCTCGCCCAAATTACTGTTACGAAAAATAAATATCAGTCCCAGCGCAAATGCCATGGCGAACCACTGCACCGCGTAGCCGGTGTGCTTGGCAGGCGTTACATTAACAACCATGCGTTCAATTTCCAGCGCGCCAATACTGTCTTGTGATAACCGCAGGGTCGTGGGCAGTAGCGCCGGGAATTCACCTTTAAGATCATCCAAGTCCAACCACTGCTGACGGCGGGGCCACAAATCAGTCAGCGGCTCCGCCCCTAAACTGAAGGCCTTCTCGGTATTGCGGTATAACTCGCCGCTTATTTGTAACTGGCCACTGGGTATCTCCAGTTTGGGTAGGGTTTGCCGCGACGGGTCGCCCGCAATCCAACCCCGATTTACCAGCAGCTCTCGGCCGTCAGCTAAGGTAAAAACCGCCATTATCTCATAACCGAATCGACCATGAGAAATCCGGTTGTCGAGCAGCCAATAACGCTGGGGATCAAACGCGCCAAGGGCGTATACCGGCAGGTAATTTTGGTAGTCGGCAACGCCGCTAATCGCAACTGGTCCAAGGTTTCGACGCTGCTCAAAATCGGCCAATAAGGCCGCTTTCTGGTCTGCACGACACAACTGCCAAAAACCCAAACTGAGTAGGATCGGCAAAATCAGCAAAATCGCCAGCACCGACTTCCAGTCAAACTGCCATTGGAATCTGCTGGGCGAAGGCCGCATTTTTCAAATCCTATTGTGTATACTGCGGCGAACTAATATGGAGACTCGCCAGCATGTGGTTAAAAGTTGTCATTGTCGTATTGTTCATAGGGCTAGTGATTAGCCTGTTTAGCGGTTTGTTTTTTCTCATCCAAGATCAGGGCAAGACCATGCGCACTTGGCAGTCGCTGAGTGTACGCTTGGTGATCGCGGTATTACTAATGTCGTTTATTGTTTACGGCTTTTACACTGGTCAGCTGGGCTCAAAAGCCCCGTGGGATCAGCGCCATGGAAAAGATGCGCCACTTATCCAACAAACACCTTAAAGCTCCATAAACGACTTGGCCGTTAAGGCCTATTTGCTATGCAAATAAACCTTAACGGCCAATGTTACCGTCTCGTCAGCAGCGCGTGCTTAGATAATGTAAACAAACAAGAACAGGAAGACCCAAACCACGTCAACAAAGTGCCAGTACCAAGAAGAGGCCTCAAAGCCAAACTGGTCATTCGCACTAAAATGGCCTTTACCCGCTGAACGCAACCACTGTACCAACAGCATGAAAGTACCCATTGCCACGTGGAAGCCGTGGAAGCCGGTCAACATAAAGAAGGTCGTGCCGTAAACACCGCTGTTCAGATGAATACCGTATTCAAACAGCGCTTCGTGGTATTCCATGTACTGCAGGTACAAGAAGGTAATACCCATAGCAACGGTGATGAACAGCCACAAGTTGAACTTCTTGCGATTATTCTGCTTCATCGCCACGTGGGCAATGTGACAGGTAAAGCTCGAAGCTAACAGAATGATGGTGTTATACAGCGGCAACCAGTGGGCTATATTGGCAAAGCCGGGGAAAGACAAGTGCTTTTCGGCACCGGTAAATTCACCGTTATTGGCCAAATGACCCGCAGCAGCCTGGGCCTGAACACCGCCAATCGCGTCTTGCGGCGTGGTGAGCAGTGGCCAGTTGTATTCAAAGCCGGGCCACAGCAAACCGTTCATCGCACCCGCCTCACCTTGTCCTGCTAACCAGGGACCAGACAAGTTACGTATATAGAACAGCGCACCAAAGAAGGCCGCAAAGAACATAACTTCCGAGAAGATAAACCACTGCATACCCAGCACATAAGAGTGCTTGAGCTGTGCACTGTTCATACCTGCACGGTTTTCCTTAATGGTGATACTAAACCACTGGAACAACGTCGCGGCGAGCCACACTAAACCAGCAACTAAGATAAAGCCGGAATTCGTTTCTTCGCCAGGGCGGTAGCTGTTGTCGTTGATAAAGCTGGCCGCACCGTAAACGGTGGTGGTCATGCCTATCGTCGCACTTACAGCAAGCTTACTACTGTCGGGTACGTAGTATGTTTCGTACCCGGTTTTGCTTTGACCTGCCATTGTTAAGTCTCCATTTTCTCGTTAGAGAAAAACTCTCTTACTTATTTAGATGCCGCTGCAACAGAATCCTGTTGTGCCGCCATCTCGGTTACATCAAATATCGTGTAAGACAAGGTAATCACGTGGATATCTTTTGGTAAATCGCGATCAACAATAAACTGCAACGCCAAATCAGCGTTGGCTCCTGCTGCCAGCGGCTGCTGGTTAAAGCAAAAGCACTCGGTTTTATGAAAATACTCAGCGGCGCGGGACGGAACAAGACTGGGAATTGCCTGTGACACCATGTAACGATCCTGCGTGTTCTTTGCATAATACGTTACCGTCGCGGATTCACCAGGGTGAACCACAACTTGACTGGTGTTTGGCGAAAACTCCCAGGGCATTGCTTCATTGTTTTGCGCAACAAACTGCACCTTAACGGTACGGCTTGTATCAACCTGACTATCTACAACCGTGTATTGTCGGCCGGTTTTACCGTTGATGCCCAACACTTCACAAAGTGCATTGTAAAGCGGGGGCATCACCCACATGGCAAAGGCAAACATCACTACCACTAAGCCCAACAGTTTAAAGCTGAGTTTAGCTATATTTTTGTCTGTCGCTTGCGCCATGTTACACGAGCCTCTTTATTTAACTTCTGGCGGCGTAGTGAAGGTGTGGTATGGCGCAGGTGAAGGCACTGTCCATTCCAGAGTTGTACCACCTTCCCAAACTTTCGCATCCGTTACTGGCTTGCCGTGAGTAATTGTTCTAACAATATTGAACAAGAACAGCAGCTGGCTAGAGCCGTAAATAAACGCACCGATGGACGACATCATATTGAAGTCGGCAAACATCAGATTGTAATCGGGGATACGACGCGGCATACCAGCCAGACCCACAAAGTGCTGAGGGAAGAAGGTCAGGTTAAAGCCGATAAACGAGATCCAGAAATGGGTTTTACCCATGGTCTCGTTGTACATTTTGCCAGTCCACTTAGGAATCCAGTAGTACACAGCCGAAGACAGCGCGAAGATCGCACCCGCAACCATGGTGTAGTGGAAGTGGGCAACAACAAAGTAGCTGTCGTGATACTGGAAGTCAGCAGGCGCAATTGCCAGCATCAGACCAGAGAAACCACCAACGGTGAACAAGAACACCTTAGCAATCGCAAACAACATGGGCGTTTCAAGAGTGATCGAACCCTTGAACATGGTAGTTACCCAGTTGAATACTTTAGCCGCAGTAGGTACCGCAATCAGCATCGTGGCGTACATAAAGAACAGTTCGCCAGCAATCGGCATACCGACCGTATACATATGGTGAGCCCATACGATGAACGACAGGAAGGCGATTGACGATGTTGCGTAAACCATGGAGTCATAACCGAACAGCGGCTTGCGCGAGAAGGTCGGAATAACTTCAGATACCACACCAAAAGCAGGCAGGATGATGATGTAAACTTCAGGGTGACCAAAGAACCAGAACACGTGCTGGAACAATACTGGGTCACCGCCACCAGCAGCAGAGAAGAAGCTGGTGCCAAAGTGAATATCCATCAACATCATGGTGACTGCACCAGCCAGTACCGGCATAACCGCTACAAGAAGGAAAGCAGTAATCAACCACGTCCACACAAACATTGGCATCTTCATGTAAGTCATGCCAGGCGCGCGCATGTTTACAACAGTAGCAATGATGTTAATGGAACCCATGATCGACGATATACCCATGGCGTGAACCGCAAATATAAAGAAGGTCACGCTTGGTGGCGCATAGGTCGTCGACAGTGGCGCGTAGAAGGTCCAACCGAAGTTAGGACCGCCGCCATCCATCAGCAGAGTAGACGCCAACAGCAAAAACGTTGGTGGCAGAATCCAGAAGCTCCAGTTGTTCATGCGTGGCAATGCCATATCTGGCGCACCAATCATCAACGGTATCATCCAGTTAGCCAAGCCGACGAAGGCGGGCATAATGGCGCCGAAAACCATGACAAGACCGTGCATGGTCGTCATCTGGTTAAAAAACTCTGGCTGCACAATTTGCAGACCAGGCTGGAACAATTCAGCACGAATAATCATGGCGAACGAGCCGCCAAGCAGGAACATCGCAAAGCTGAACCACAAATACATCGTACCGATGTCTTTGTGGTTGGTGGTAAATAACCACCGAGTTAAACCTTTAGCAGGTCCGTGATGAGCACCCATGGTGTATCCCCCTACTGACCTTTCTTGAATTTGTAAATGTCAACTGGCTGCAACATGTCACCCATGTTGTTGCCAAACGAGTTGCGCTGGTAAGTGATAACCGCAGCAAGATCAACTTCGTTAAGCTGACTACCAAACGCCGGCATCGCAGTGCCAGGCACGCCGTGAACAACAACTTCCATATGCTCTTTCATAGAGCCAGTTGCTATTGGGCTACCTGCAATTGCCTTACCTACACCACCTTCGCCGTTGGCGCCATGACAAGCTGCACAGCTGCTGGTGTAAACATTTTTACCGCGAGCAACCAACTCATCCAAGCTGAAATCTTTCGCCATCAGCTCTTTGATTTCTGCAGCGGCAGCTTGCTTTTCAGCCAGCCAAGCGTTGTATTCAGGCTCTTCAACTACGTTTACCACAATCGGCATAAAGCCGTGGTTGCGGCCGCAGAGCTCAGCACACTGACCACGGTAAACACCGGTTTCAGTGGCTTTAGTCCAAGCTTCATTAATAAAGCCAGGAATCGCATCGCGCTTAACAGCTAGAGCGGGTACCCACCAAGCGTGTAGGACGTCGTTAGCGGTAACCAAAAAGCGTACTTTTTTGTTGACCGGAATAACCACTGCTTCGTCGACTTCTAACAAATAGTTAGAACCCTTCTCTTCAGTGTTAGCAATTTCTGCACCGTCGGTCAGCAAATTCGAGAAAAAGCTAACGTTGTCGCCATCTGGATTGATGTATTCGTATTTCCATTTCCACTGGTAACCAGTGATCAGGATGTCCAGCTCCGAATCATCAGTATCGTAGATTTCAATCAGGGTCTTAGTAGCCGGAACCACCATAACCAACAGGATCAAAAACGGTACGATAGTCCAAATGATTTCCACTTTGGTGTTTTCGTGGAAGGTCGCTGGCTCAGGGTGACGGTCTTTGCGGTAAGCAAATACCGAGTAAAACATCACGCCAAATACCAAAATGCCCGTTACGACGCAGACGTAGAAAACCCACATATGCAAATCGTAAATTTGATGACCGACCTCGGTGATACCAGGGGTCATATTTGTTTGCCAACGCGCGCCTTCTTCGGCCCATGCGCCGGTACTAAAAAGGCTTAGCAGCATTAGCACAGGACTAAGCGCCAGCTTTAAAAGCCGTCTCGCTTGTAAATACATCTCCCGTGTCTCCATGTATAGTTGAATAAAGACCCCGCCGCTAAATCTGCAGACGCAGCACACAAAATATATCCCGCTGTGGAACTCAATCGTTAAATTGGACTCTGAAACAGGCATAGATAAATACCACTGCCCGACCCACAAAGGTCGAATTTTGGCATTTATCTATTAAATTGTGCAGCGCAAACCCGCTTGGACCGCTTTGGGTGCGACAAAACGCCGCAATTATAAACCCGATGAATACACCAGCGCTACTGCGTTAAACAGTAAAGCCTAATAGTAGGCGCCCAAGTAAGGGGTATTTTTTCAGCATATTACTAACTAAAGTGCTCTAAGCAGCTAAAAACCACTAGATATAGACAAAAATCTAATTAGCAGCAATTGCAATCTAGCGTCGCGTGGGCGCTATTTTAGTGCAAATTTTAACAAATTTGGCACTAGAGCCTAGGCAGATTAGATTGAGCACCCCGACGCAGGCTACAATCAGGCACCGCGTCACACGTCGCGCCGTCGCTAAAGAAGCCCAATGCCACCTAACACCTCAGCCGAGCACCAAGCGGGGATCGCCACACGGGTGTGGTCACTCGCTTGGCCTATGATTCTGGCCAATCTGTCCGTGCCACTATTGGGCCTCGTCGACACCGCTATTCTCGGTCACCTCAGCGACAGTCGCTATTTAAGCGCCGTGGCCATTAGCACCAGTTTGCTCGCTTTTTTGTATTGGGGTTTTGGTTTTTTGCGCATGGGTACCACCGGTGCCAGCGCCCAACTCCTAAACAAGCCCAAAGATGCCAATGCGCTACTGCTCAAAGCCGCCGCATTAAGTCTTGTTATCGCGCTTCTAATTTGGATTGCCGGGCTAGCCCTCAGTAATCTCGGGCTTCAGTTAATGAACACGCCCGATTCACTGCTAGATTTAGCCCGCAGTTATTTACACATCCGCTTGTTTAGCGCCCCGGCAGTACTATGCACCTATGTCATTGTTGGCTGGCTCATTGGCCGCCAACAAACTCGCTGGCCGCTCATTATTGCGGTCACCACCAATGGTGTGAACATCGGCTTAGACTGGCTGTTTATTATTGGCTTAGACATGAGTAGCGACGGCGCGGCGCTCGCCAGCGCCATCGCCGAATACTGCGGGCTACTCATTGGCCTTTGGGCAGTGCGGCGCGCCATAATCGCCAACCTGCACCAAGGCCTGCGCTATAGCTGGCAATACGGCCCTGCACTCAAACAACTGCTCAATAGCAATATTCATCTTTTTATTCGCACCGCAGCGCTACTATTTAGCTTTGCGTTTTTTACCGCTCAGGGAGCCACGTTTGGCGAAGCTACCCTCGCCGCTAACGCCATCCTACTGCAACTGATGTTGGTTAGCGCCTATGGCATGGATGGCTTCGCACATGCCGCCGAAGCCCTTATAGGCGACGCATTCGCCCAAGGTAAACGCGGCGAATTAACGCGAATCTGCTTATGCTGCGCGCGCTACTGCTTCGCTACCGCCGTCCTCGCGAGCGTGTTGTTGTGGCTAGGGGAGGGCCGGATACTGGACTTAATGACTGATATTGATGCGGTTCGCCTCATGGCCAGCGCCCATTACGGCTGGCTGATACTGCTACCACTGCTGTGCGCGCCAAGCTATTTACTCGATGGCATTTTTATCGGCGCCCTAAAAACCCAAGCCATGCAATGGTCTATGCTTGCCAGTGTCATGCTGATTTATCTGCCGGTATGGTTACTCAGTAAAGAGCTCGGCAATCACGGGCTATGGCTTAGTTTTTGCGCCTTTAACCTCGCCCGGAGTCTCAGTCTCAGCCTCGTGTTTAAATCCTCAATATTAAAACCGCTATCGTAAATTCGATAAGCTAAGACAACGGCGCTACCACCGGCTCCAGCTCATCTATCCACAGCAACAAATCAGTCACACCTACGTCCACGCCTTGCTGACTGAGCAGCGTAGTCAATTGGCCGCGATGATGGGTTTGATGATTAAAAAAGTGCTGAAGGACCAAGCCAAAGGGCTTACAAAAATCGGCCTCTTTGCTGTTTTTGTAAGCAAAAGGGCGGTCTAAATCTGCTTCTTGCAGCGCTTCGGTCCAGTGGCAAATTGTCACATCAAGGTGCTTGCGGGCGGGCAAAAATGTATCTAAATCAGAGTATATTATTTCATTCAAGGCTGACGGCTTAGCCAATAATGCCACCCCATCTAAATGACTCTGACCAGCAAACGCCCCCACCGCAAAGCGCTTTAACCACATCACATCTGCCACATAAAGGTGATTCAGCGTACCCAGTATCGACTGAAAAAACGCCCCCATATTACGATGCAACCGACCCTCATCAAGCTTGCTGGCGGCGGCAAACAAGCGTTGGTTCATGTCCCGATTGTAACGACCCATTAGTGCATACTGCTGCTGACGCCCCATTATCCGTTCCTCAAGCTGACAACGACATGCCATTTTGACCTATTGCCAGCCATAATATTACGCTGCCGTTTTTGGTATTAGCACACTAAATTTGCGACGGCCGCTTTTATAAAGGCTTCACAGCGCAGGGCCGCCGCGCCAGCCAAATCGCGGTTGGGTAAAATTAAGAACAAATCGGCGTGGCGCTCGCCACCCTCGATCATCGGCAGCGGCTTAATTAAACCGCTCGCCAATTCCTCGCGCATCGCCACTGCCGGCAGCCAGGCAAAACCGACCCCTCTGGCTACGGCACTAATCGAGGTCTCCATACGGCTCACCGTTAGCCTTTGCACGGCATCTAACCAACCTGAATCTCGCTGCCGACGCACACCGGAGTCCCGCACCACGATCTGACGAAAAGGTCGCAAATCGCGGTAGTCTAAGTCGCGGCCCAACTGGTGCAGCGGGTGGTCACGCTGGGCCACCGCCAAAAACTTCACCCGCAATAAGTGATCGCCCAAAAAGCCCGGCGGCACAATGCCGGTTATCGCCACATCGCAGCGCCGCTCCAGCAAAGCCTCTTCAGCACCACTGAGCACCGATTCAATACACTCTATACGGGTATCTGGGCAGTGCGCACTGAGATCAGCAAGGCAATCCAACATAATCGAGGAAGGAAACAAAGTGTCGCAAACAATGCGCAGCTGAGGCTCCCAGCCCGCCGCCACCGACTTGGCAGATTTTTCAAGGCGCAGGGCCTCGTCAATCAGTGACCGACCACGGCGGTAAAGCATTTGCCCCGCCTCGGTAAGCTCCGCTTTGCGACCGCGAATTTCAAATACCCGCACCCCCAGCTGCTCTTCCATTTTTTGAATGGTATAGGTCACCGCCGACTGACTTTTATGCAATACCTCAGCAGCGCGGGCATAACTGCCTTCGTCCACCACCGCCAAAAAACAGTGCCACTGCTCAAGACTGGTTCTAGGTCCGCTCATATATCAATATTCTTGATTGTTTATACCAATAAATTGCGCTTTTTTAACAACTTTATCAATAGTTTAATAAGCCCAACAGCAAGTAATTGTCCACTATCAACAGGAGTTAAACGCTTATGAAAACTATCCTTCAGATTAATAGCAGTTTATTCGGCGAGCAGGGTCAGTCCAGCAAAATGGCCAATGACTTTGTAGACAGATTACAAGCCAATAGCGAAGCCAGCGCATTAATTCGCCGCGATCTGCACGCCAAGCCACTGCCGCACCTCGACGGCCAGCGCTTTGCCGCATTCACCACCCCCGCAGCCGAGCGCGACGCAGGCCAACGTGCGGTGGTTGCCGAGTCCGACGCGTTAATAAATGAATTGCGCGACGCCGATATAATAGTGCTCGGCATGCCGCTTTATAATCTAGGCGTACCGTCTACCTTTAAGGCCTACATCGACCACGTTGCCCGCGCCGGTGAAACCTTTCGCTACACCGCGAATGGCCCAGAAGGCCTGCTACAAGACAAAAAGGTGTATGTTTTTGCCGCGCGTGGGGGTAAATACGAAGGTACGGCCATGGATACCCAGACCGCCTACCTCCGCCATATTCTAGGCTTAATGGGCATTAAAGATATTGAATTCGTCTATGCCGAAGGCCTAAATATGGGTGGTGATGTTGCCGAAAAGGCTCTGGCGGACGCTCAGGAACTCATCCGCCAAAAGGCGGCGTGACCCCCATATTTTATACGCAACAAAGTAACACCCGTGTTTAAGAATGCCGCACAGCCAGCCTCTCAGGAGCAACATGATGACTACCCGCAGCGTATCTCGAATCATACCGGCCCAAGCCACCTCAGACGGCGCGGGAGTTAAGCTCAAACGCAGTCTTGGCCAGTCGAACAGCGCCCGTCATGATCCGTTTCTCATGTTGGACGAGTTCTTTTCTGACGAGCCTGCCGACTATCTTGCGGGTTTTCCGTCGCATCCCCATCGCGGTTTTGAAACCGTGACCTATATGCTCGACGGCCACATGCTCCACGAGGACCACCTCGGTAATAAGGGCCACCTTAAAGACGGCGGTGTGCAGTGGATGACCGCCGGAAGAGGGGTGATTCATTCCGAAATGCCCCAGCAAGACGCGGGCCGGATGCGGGGCTTTCAATTGTGGATCAACCTCCCTGCGGCAGAAAAAATGCGGCCCGCTCACTACGAGGATATTCCGGCGAGCAAAATTCCCCGCCATCAACTCCCCAGCGGCGGCGAGGCAATATTGATTGCTGGCCAGTGTCAGCTCGACGGTCATACCGTGCGCGGGTATATCAACGGCGCAGATGGCAAAAGCCTAAGTACTGATCCGATCTACGTCGACCTTCGGCTGCAATCAGGGCAGCGCAGTCACATTGTCTTGCCGAGCGAGCACAATGCCTTTATCTATGTGTATGAGGGGGAAGCAGTTATAGCCGGAAAACATGTCGCCAGCACCAGTAGCGCACTATTGAGTCTAGGCGAGGAGCTAAGCATAAGCGCCAACGGCGATACCCGCCTGCTGCTCTTGGCGGCCCGCCCAATAGGCGAAACCATTGTGCAATATGGTCCCTTTGTCATGAACAGCAATGACGAGATCGAGCAGGCCTTGCGCGATTATCGGGACGGCGTGCTGACCAGTGACTAAACTCGCTGCATGCAAAACTGCCACTAAGGACTAAACTTTATAAGGCTAGACTCTGTCGTAGTAGCAAAGAAGGGGACGCGATAAACACTGCGCCATTATCTATAATAGGCGTAAGCTAAACCATTGCATTGCGCGCAGTGGCTACAATGCGCTCACCAAGTCAGCTTTATCACAAAACAGGAGTGAATCATGACTAGCTCAATGCTCGTTAAAGACGTGATGAAATCGCCATCACCAGCCGTGAAGCAAGGCACCGACCTTGGTGAAGTAGTGGAAACACTGCTTAAATTTGGTGTGTTCGGCTTGCCGGTCGTGAATGACCAACGCGAATTGGTAGGTTTCGTCTCAGAACAAGACTGCATTCACTCAGTATTAGTCAGTAGCTATCACTGCGAGGGCGCACCGATTGTCGACGACGTAATGAGCCGGGAGGTTTTAGCGGTTGATGCCGAGTCGTCGATTATTGATCTTGCGCAAAAAATGGGCAAACTCAAGCCCAAATCTTATCCGGTCACCGAAGACGGCAAGCTGGTTGGCTTAATTACCCGCAGCGCCATTTTGGCCTCGTTATGGGCCAATCGCGCCAGCTGCGATATTCCCAATGACAAGCAGTAAACGTAAATAGCACATTAATCTCGGTGGAGCCCATCCACAAGGGCGTCAACGCAACTTAGGCCATTACACACTAGACCCGACAACTAGAGGACCCTATGCGCAGCCTCAACCCAAGCCCTCGCGCTTTTCTAAACGCAAGCCGAAAACGGCAAAATCTGGCTAGCTAATGCAGGGTATCAGCGAAATCATAGTGTTCACCGCTGGCGCTGGCGCCTGTATTCCACTAGGGGGCTATATCGCCCGCCACACCCACGTTCATCAACAGTGGCTTGCGCGTGAATTCCGCCACGCCGTCATTGCCCTCGGCGCCGGCATACTTCTCGGCGCAGTTGCCATGGTGCTGGTTCCCGAAGCCCTGCACCACTTAGGGTATGCACCTTGGGCGACGCTTTTGCTACTCGGCGGGGGCCTGCTGTTCTATAGCTTAGAGCGTTACCTAGATATTCACCGTCACAGCGCGCCCCAATTTACCGGCATGTTACTCGATTTCATTCCCGAATCCCTCGCCCTCGGTGGCCTCGCCGCCGCAGGAGCAGACAGTAGCTTACTACTGGCCGTGCTGATTGGTTTACAAAATTTGCCCGAGGGCTTTAACGCCTACCAAGAACTGTGCGACGCTAAATATCCCGCCAAAAAAGTACTGTTAGTCATGGTAGCCCTCGTGCCGCTGGGCCCAATTTTCGGCTTGAGCGGCTATTATTTTCTCGGCGAGCAGCCCGAAATACTCGGCGCGATTCTGCTTATTGCCAGTGGCGGCATTTTGTATCTGATTTTCCAAGACATTGCCCCGCAGGTGCCCTTGCGCAAACATCGCGGACCACCGCTGGCCGCCGTCGTTGGCTTCGCTTTGGCCATGTTAGGCAGTATGCTTAGTCATTAAATTTTCGATACCGAGTGGGCACTTGGCCTAGCAAATCGGTCGAAACGCCCCATCACCAGCCACATTAACGAGTCAATTTATGCGATTGTTTTCCCCTCTACTAGCGCTCACGTTCTTTATAACTCTCAGCGCCTGCGGCACCTCGAACTACGATCAATCTCGAGAGTGGCGCCTGCAAGAATGCGAAAAAGTACTAGACGACCACGACCGCGCCCAGTGCAAAACCAATACCCCGCACTACAAATAGTATTACCACCACTTATAGTGAGCATTCTAATAAGCAATGTTGACAGTGAACAAATGGTGTTAAGCTCAAGGCTCGCAACCCGCCTTCAAATAACACCCTTGGGAAAAGAACATGGCTGAATATAAGTACGATATCGTGGTTTTTGGCGCCAGTAGCTTTGTTGGCGAAATACTGTGCAACTATCTTGCTGGCTGTAAGGAAGAACCCGCCCTGCGATGGGCCATCGCTGGGCGCTCCGCCAGCAAGCTGGAAGCGGTCAAAGCCAAAATTGGCAAAGCCGATCTCGATATCATTATTGCTGAAGCCAATGACGAAACCGCTTTGCGCAAGCTGTGCAGCCAAACCCGGGTGGTTACCACAACCGTAGGCCCTTACGCCTTGTACGGCGAAACCCTTGTTAAAGTCTGCGCCGAAACGGGCACCGACTACTGTGACCTCACCGGCGAAGTACAGTGGATTCGCCAAATGGTAGACCGCTATGACAGTGTCGCCAAAGCCTCAGGCGCACGCATCGTTAACTGCTGCGGTTTTGACTCTATTCCCTCTGATCTCGGCGTGTTCTATACCCAACAACAAAGCCAAGAATTATTCGGCGAAAACTGCAATAAAATTCAAATGCGAGTTAAAGCAGCCAAAGGCGGCTTGTCTGGCGGCACCTTTGCCAGTCTTATCAATGTGATGAAAGAAGCCGCTGGCAACCCTGCACTGCGCAAAGAAATGGCCGACCCCTATTCGCTATGCCCCGGCGAAACCGACAAAGCCCGCCAAATTAACCCAGGCCTCGCCCAGTTTGACTCGCTATCAAACAGCTGGACCATCCCGTTTATTATGGCGGCAATAAATACCCGCGTTGTTCAGCGCTCCAACTTCTTACTGAAACCGGCCTATGCTAAACCCTTCCTGTATGACGAAGCGATGCAGGTCGGTGAGGGCTTAGGGGGTCGACTTCGCGCCACCGCCATGGGTGGCGGTCTCGCTGGCTTTATGGTCACCGCCAGCCTCAAACCCGGCCGCTGGGTTTTAGAACGCTTACTGCCGTCGCCAGGTGAAGGTCCTAGCCCAGAAGATCAGAAAAACGGCTATTACGACCTCCGGTTTTACGGCAGCACCGCCAAGGGCAAAACCCTATTATGCAAAGTCACTGGCGACCGCGACCCCGGCTATGGCTCTACTGCCAAAATGCTTGGCCAAGCCAGTATTTGCCTCGCCCGCGACATTGATAAAAATGAGGTCGGCGGCGGCCTACTAACCCCCGCCAGCTGCTTTGGCAACACGCTAATAGAACGCCTAAAAGCCTACTCAGGTCTGAGCTTTAGTGTTATTGAGTAAATAGTACTTAGCACTCCATATTAATTCGCAGATTTAACGGCGCCCCAACACCTCTATGGTGGTGGGGCTTAGTCCACGGGAAAATCATTTTCTACCTTGATCTTGCTCCCCAAATACTCTTTTTAAAATATGCTTGCTTATCCGTCAGCGCCGACTGTTATGGACAAAAGAGACTCAAACATTTATGTCAAAGCAATGAGAATTAGAGCATGAGGTTTTCGGAGTAAAACATTCGCAGGTTTACGTTTTACCCTTCACTTCAATGTATGTATAAAATTTCTTTAAGAAGATAACCATGAGCTGGAAAACATTGATTAAAACCTTCCTCTTACTAATCACAATTTTGTCCAGCGCGATGACTCACGCCGACCCAACTTGGATTGATGTACGTAGCGAATTTGAGCATCGCTTAGACAGTATTGATGGCGACGTACGCATTTCGCATACCGAGATTGTTCAAGAGGTGAGTAAACGCTTCCCCGATAAAAGCACGGAAATTAAATTGTATTGCCTTAGCGGTGGGCGGGCGGGAAAAGCCATGTCTGCGCTAGAGCAAGCTGGCTATAACAATATTAGTAATGCAGGTGGCATTAGCGATGCGCGCAAGCAGCGCGGCCTGCAATAAGCGAGCATGCTTATTGGTCCAGCGCTGCCATGTTTGCGGTATTTAAATACAGACCGCGCGCTTAGCCGAACGTACCCGCGTCGCGCTCGCTCACCCAGAGCAGGGCTTCGTCTTTTTGCAGCGGAATGAAATGTTCAATCTCGATATTTGGATATACCCGCTTTACTAGCTCGGTACCACGATTAAACCAGCGCGGTTCGCCAACAATGGCGGTGCGGGTAAGGCGATTTATATACTTGCTTAAAAATTTAAATTCTTTAAACAGGCCTCGTATTGTGAAGCCGTCGAAATGTTCAAGTTCGATGAGTACACCTAAATATTCTTCGCTGACGAGCTTGCGCTCGACCTCGGCTAAGATGGTTTCGATATCGGTGTGATTAACCTTGCCGGATACCCTGACGCCCACAACATGGGCGAAGGGAAGGGGTAACAACTCCAGCATTTCTATTCCTCCATAAATTAATTACTGCAAGTATAGGCCCGTTACAGGGAAATGCGTTCCCCAAGGTGTAACTTTTACCGTTTATCCGCTACTCACAGCGCGACAACATTCTTTTAATGATCTTTGCGGCCTTTACCGTCGCGGGGGTCAATTAACGAAACCACGTGGATTTCATCTTCGTGGGCCAGCGCCTGTTCACCAAGGCGCGGGCTATTCACACGGGTTGGCGGCTCTTCTATTTTACCGGTGTCGTCGCGAATCGATTCTTTAAATCCGCAACGCACACACTCGCGAATTTGTTCGAGATCGGATACGCGGTACATTACGGTCTTATCCATTTCTGCGCATTTGGGGCAGACTGCACCGGCAATAAAGCGACGCTGATTAAATACAGTAGCCATGAAATTACGCTCCTTTACCGGTGCTAATACCGGCGTGACGCAAGAGTGCGTCATTGGCTGGCGCGCGACCCCGGAAGTTTTTAAACAATACTGCGGCCTCTTCGGAGCCACCGCGCTCTAGTATTTCTCGGCGGAATTTTTCGCCAACCTCCCGATTCATTACGCCTTGCTCTTCGAACAGCGAGAACGCGTCGGCAGACAATACTTCTGCCCATTTATAGCTGTAGTAGCCCGCCGCGTAGCCGCCCGCAAAAATGTGCGAAAAACTGTTCTGGAAGCGGTTGAATTCTGGCGGCTGGGTCACAGCGACCTGCTTGCGAATACCATTGAGTACAGCATCCACTTCCGCCTCGGCGTGGATTTCGGACTGCATATGCAAGCTAAAATCAAAGAGCGAAAATTCAATCTGCCTAAGCATCTGCATACCTGACTGAAAGTTTTTAGCCGCGAGCAGCTTATCAAGCATATCGACTGGGAGCGCCTCGCCACTTTGGTAGTGAGCAGAGATATCGGGAATGACCGATTTCTCCCAGCACCAGTTCTCTAGGAACTGGCTAGGCAGTTCTACCGCGTCCCAAGCCACACCACTAATACCCGACACACTTAGGCAATCTATTTGGGTCAGCATATGATGCAGACCATGACCAAACTCGTGAAAGAGGGTGGTCACTTCGTTGTGGGTCAGCAGTGACGGACGCTCGCTGGTTGGCGGTGAAAAATTACACACCAAAAACGCGACTGGCTGCTGCACCGTGCCATCGTCTAGGCTGCGACGACCCCGCGCGTTAGCCATCCAAGCGCCGCCGCGCTTATTGTTGCGAGCGTAGAGATCTAAATAGAAGTGCGCCAGAACCTCGCCACCCCGAGAGATGCGATAGCACTGCGCATCCTTGTGCCACAGGTCTACACCGTCAACCGCCGCGATGTCGATATCAAATAACTGACCGGTGATGTTGAATAGGCCGCTGATGACTTTTTCGGCGGGGAAGTAAGGCCGCAACTCTTCTTGGGAGATCGCAAACGAGACTTCTTTTAATTTTTCGCTAAAATACGGCACATCCCAGGCTTGCATATCTTCAACGCCACGACTCGCAGCAAAGGCTTTTAACTCTGCGTATTCGCGCTCGGCCATAGGCTTGCTGGCAAGCGCCAGCTCCTCTAAAAATGCGATTACCTGGCTATTGGACTCCGCCATTTTACTGGCCAGTGAATACGCCGCGTAATTTTCAAAGCCCAGCAGTTTTGCCTGCTCTTGACGCAATTGTAAAGTTTCTAGCATCAACGGGCCGTTGTCCCATTTACCCGCGTGGGGGCCAAGTGCCGAGGCGCGAGTAACATAAGCTTGGTACAACTCTGCCCGCAACTCGCGATTGTCGGCGTATTGCATAATGGGCAAGTAGCTAGGGATATCTAGGCTCAGGCGGTAACCGCTAAGACCTTTTGCGGTAGCCGCTTCGCGCAGATTATCCAACACCGTGGTCGGCACCCCAGCTAAGTCGTCGGCGGATTCAATCAGTTTTTCCCAGCCGTCGGTGGCATCGAGCACGTTGTTTGAAAACGCCGTAGACAGTTCGCTGAGGCGCTGGGCAATGGCCGAAAAGCGCGCGGCGGCGTCGCCCTCTAGCGCTACTCCCGACAGGGTGAAGTCGCGGAGCATATGGCGAATTGCCTGCTGACGGGGGCCGCTCAAGCTGGCAAACTCGGTGCTTTCTGCCAAGGCTTTAACCCGCTCAAATAAGGGCCGGTTCTGACCCATTTCGCTATTATACGCGGTGAGTAACGGCAGGCAGGCACTGTAAGCACTGCGCCAGGCGTCGCCACTGAGCACGCTGTGGCAGTGACTAAGCGGTGCCCAAAAACGGCCAATTTTGTCGTCTACCTCTTCTAGCGGCGCCATTAAGTTCTGCCAGTTAGGCGCTGCCTCGCAAGCGACCACCGCTGCCACCGCTTGGCGCGAGGTATTTAATAGCTGCTCGCACTCGGCGGCTAATTGCTGGGGGTCGAGACTGGAGAACAACGGTAAACTATTGGCAGTCATAACAACTGAAACCCTGTAATAATGGTAGTGAATACAACCAGTGTAACAAATCAACCGGCCGCTTAGCGCTTGTATTAGCGGTGTTAGCTTAAATAATAGATGGAGACCATTTGATGATTTACAAGGCCGAAAATTACCTGCGCCGCTTTGAAGAGCACACGCCTAAACTTGGTAACAAGGTATTCGTCGACCCCAGTGCAGTGGTGATCGGTGATGTTGAAATTGGCGCCGACAGCTCAATTTGGCCCAATACCACGGTGCGCGGCGACATGCACCGCATCCGCATTGGCGCCCGCAGTAGTATTCAAGACAACAGTATTTTGCATATTACCCACGCTGGCCCCTATAACCCCGAGGGTTACCCGCTGACGATTGGCGACGAAGTGACTGTTGCCCACAGCGTGACCTTGCACGGCTGTACGATTGGCAACCGGGTATTGATCGGCATGGGCAGTATTGTGATGGATGGCGCGGTAATTGAAGACAATGTGGTACTGGGCGCCAATTCTTTAGTGCCACCGGGTAAACGCTTAGCCAGCGGCTGGCTCTATGTGGGCAGCCCCGCCAAGGCTGTGCGCGAACTTAGCGAGGGCGAACTCAATTATTTTAGTTATAGCGCCAGCAATTACGCCAAGCTCAAAGACCGTCACATTGCTGAGCTATCTCGACCTAAATGATAGAGCGACAAATTCTAGTCTGAACAATAGGTGTTAGAACAAGAGGTGTTAGAACACCCCTGCGTCGTAAGCCAAGTAGGCAATATAGGCAACGTAGATACACAGCAGACCACCGCCTTCGAGGCGCGATATGCGGCGCGCCTTGCTCGGCCCCCGGGCCACTAAAAAGAAGATCCCCGTTAGCAATAGCATTACTGGATAGTCGCGGCTCATAACGGCCGCGTCTATTGGCCCAGGCGCCAAAACACCGGGAATCGCCATTACCCCAAGGAGGTTGAATAGGTTGGAGCCAACCACATTGCCAATGGCAATATCGTGCTCGTTTTTGCGCGCTGCCGCCACGGAGGCAGCCAACTCGGGCAAGCTGGTGCCGATGGCCACCACGGTCAGACCAATAATTAAGTCGCTCAGACCAAAGAAATGAGCGATATCCACCGCCGACCACACCAATAAGCGCGCAGAACCAATCAACAGTATGAGCCCGAGTAATAACCAACCCAGCGCCGCTTTGATACCCATGTCTTTGGGTATTTCTGCCTCAAATTCCGCTTCAATACTGTCGCCACTGCTGTGTTTTGCTTCCCACAGCTGGCGCACAATCACCGCCCCAAAGCCAAGCAGTAAGATGCTGCCGTCCATGACGCCAAGGTCACCGTCGCGCATTAGAAAATAGCCCACCAGCATAACAATGATGAGCAGGGGAATTTCTCTGCTAATCAGTTTTGACTGGACGTTTAAGGGGATAAGCAGGGCGGTGAGGCCCAATATCAGAGCGATATTGGTGATGTTGGAGCCCAGTGCATTACCCACCGCCAAACCAGCCTGACCGTCGCTCGAGGCGATGGCCGACACCAACATTTCTGGTGCTGAGGTGCCAATACCCACCACCAAAATACCGATAACCAACGGTGATATGCCAAGAATATTGGCGGTTGCGGAGGCACCAATAACAAAGCGGTCTGCACTCCAAACCAACAAAACCAGCCCAATAATCAAGGCAACTACAGTAACTAACATAAAACGATTTCCAGAATTTACTTCGTTGTCGTGCTTACGCCGACAGGGATTGACGAATTAACTCAATAACCGGTTTGGTGTCGGGCCGCACGCCGCGCCAAATACAAAATGACTCGGCGGCCTGCTCAACCAACATACCCAGACCATCGGACACCGCCCACGCCGTTTCACCTGCAGCCCAGCGCATAAAGGGTGTTGGTGCGGCGCCGTACATCATGTCGTAGGCGCAGCCATCGTTGCTGAGAATATGGGAGGGCAGGGGCGGTAGGTCACCGCTCATACTCGCGCTGGTACCATTAATGATTAAATCAAACTGGGCACTGGCCAGTCCGGCATAGCTACCACCGGCAATTTTGCCTAATTTTTCAAACTGTTGCGCCAATTTTTGCGCTTTTTCTTCGGTTCGATTCGCGATTAAGACATGGCTTGGCCCCTGCTTTAATAGCGGGCCCAAAATGCCTCGCACCGCGCCGCCCGCGCCCAACACCAAAATTCGGCGGCCTTGCATGTCCCAGCCTAAATTGTCGTGAATATCCCGCACCAAGCCAACACCGTCGGTATTGTCGCCATAGATGGTGCCGTCTTCTTGGATCGCAAGGGTGTTCACCGCACCCGCGCGACGCGCGCGGCCGCTGAGCTGATCGGCAAATTCAAAGGCGTCGAGCTTAAAGGGTACGGTAATATTTAAGCCCTTGCCGCCGTGCTCAAAAAACTGGGTGGCGACTTCAGCAAATCGTCCCAGCTCAACTTTGTGGGCGCGGTAATGCAATTGCTGGCCGGTTTGCTCAGCAAAGGCCGCGTGAATCTGTGGCGACTTGCTGTGCTTAACGGGATTTCCATACACGGCGTAATGATCTATTTTATCCATAAAACAAGGTACTGCCTTTTATTTTTGGCTTGGAATTTTTAGGTGGCATTGCCAAATACCACTATTGTGGAGTTAGCCAATCTCGCACGGGCAAAAACTGCGATGTCAGCGCCGCTTCCGGGCTGCTGTCTTCAGGTTGCCAATTATACTCCCATCTCACCAAGGGTGGCAGCGACATCAAGATCGACTCGGTACGACCGCCGCTTTGCAGACCAAACAAGGTGCCGCGATCACACACCAAATTAAACTCAACATAGCGGCCACGACGATACAGCTGGAAGTCGCGCTGGCGCTCCCCCCAAGGAGTGTCTTTACGGCGCTCAACAATAGGTACGTAAGCTGCGGTGTAGGCATTACCGACCGCCTGCATAAATTCAAAGCAACGCTGAAAGCCACCTTCGTTTAGGTCGTCAAAGAACAGGCCGCCAACACCGCGCGCCTCTTGGCGATGGGGCATATAAAAATACTCGTCGCACCATTTTTTATAGCGCGGATACACGTCCTCACCAAAGGGCGCGCAGGCATCGAACGCGGTCTGGTGCCAATGACGGCAGTCATCCTCGTTACCATAATAAGGGGTTAAGTCAAAACCACCGCCAAACCACCATACCGGTGCCTCACCGGGTTTTTCCGCTACAAAGAAACGAACATTGGCATGACTGGTTGGCACGTGGGGGTTAAGCGGGTGCATCACCAAAGACACGCCCATAGCTTGGTAGCTGCGGCCTGCTAACTCAGGGCGATGTGCGCTGGCGCTGCCGGGCATAGCATCGCCCTGCACATGGGAGAAATTCACGCCGCCTTTTTCAAACACAGCGCCATTTGTAATCACCCGGCTGCGACCGCGTCCCCAGTCGTCTTCAACAAAATCAGCCTCGCCGTCGAGGGCGCTCAACTGCGCACAAATGCGGTCTTGTAGCGACAAAAAAAACTGTTTTACTGCTTCAATATCAACGTCTTGCATTACTTCTCCCCAGCGACTCAGCTAATCGCCATATTCTCAGCCACCACGTAAAACCTGCCCAGTAAGCGCGTCGCGAATACCGGTGGGTTGGGCTAGGCCGCCAGTGCGGCCGGGTAAATAATAATCTACTGCCGAACGGAAGTAGCGCTGCACCTCTGTTTGGCTGCGGGCAGGTTCTAAGCCTGCGGGATTAGCCGAAGTAGATACCAAACAGGTATTAGCTGCCTGACACAACGCCACCGTTAATGGATGATTACTCACCCGAATAGCAACACTGTGGTGATTGCCACGAATCCACTCGGGTGCCCAGCCTCCATCAGGCACCACCCAGGTATTTGGCCCAGGCCAGCTTGCCATTAACATTTCTTGTACGTCGTCTGGCAGCAGCGGGATTACACCCTGAAACCGCGAAACATGGTCAGCAACCAATACCATGCCCTTAGCCGGATCGCGCTGTTTTAATTGCAATATCCGCGCCACAGCAGACTGACTCCAAGGCACACAGGCCAGCCCCCACACCGCTTCGGTGGGGTGAGTAATCACTTTTC